>JABDBG010000084.1 GCA_013288745.1 Bacteroidota bacterium | reverse complement strand
CTTTCGATTTATTAACTATAGATACAGACAACGAAACGGTTGTCCCTTCAGTTTCAAAAGAATGGCTTCAAAGCGATTGGGGAGAACGATACCAAGCTGATGCATATACTTTTGTGGTAAAATATCCATTTACTGGATCAATAGATATTTTTAGTCTAAGACCCAGTTCGTTCAATTTTGCAACGACAGATATAAACATTGATACAAGGGCTAATACAGTTTCTTTTGCTTTTAAGATGTATAAAAAAGACCCATCTGAATATACCAGAACAAAGGACGGGAAAAAAAGGAACGCGTTTATTAATTTAGATAATGCCAATGCCGATGTTAAACTTTGGAATGGCAACATAGGAAAGGTATTTAGCTCGATATTTAAAATTGAAAAAGATAAATATATTGAAGAAAATAATTTCTTTGAAGCAATCAATCTTAAAGTGAATGCAAACACAGCATCTATTTTTACTGCTCCTACCGTTAAAAAAATAAATATTCCTCAACCAACAGTTTCTAAGGAAAAAGAGTTTTCGTCCGAACCTTCTATGAGTAAGGATATATATGTCGATATATTGAAGGTTATATACGATTCTGGTAAGAATATGGAAAAGAAGCCTGCTTTATATAAAGGAAAAGATGAAGAAGGCTTACGGGATCAATTCCTTTTTGTGTTAGAAACTCGATATGATGGGACTACTGCCACAGGAGAAACATTCAATAGAGGCGGTAAAACAGATATTATTCTAAAGTTTGCTAATGATGGAAGTAATTTATTTGTTGCTGAATGTAAGTTTTGGCATGGCGCAGAGGAGTTTTTAAAGGCTATCTCACAACTTTTTGATAGATATTTAACTTGGCGTGATTCAAAAGCTGCTTTAATAATGTTTGTACCCAATAAAGATTTTACAAACGTGCTTACAACAATAAAAACGCAAGCTAAAAATCATCCGTATTTTATAAAAGAATCTGGCAATCGTGGAGAATCATCATTTAGCTACTTATTTTGTTTACCCCAAGACAAGGATAAACAGGTTTATTTTGAGATTTTAGCCTTTCACTACGATAAATAAAATCAATTAAATCCCTTTAAACGAGTGCTTTAATTGATTGATAACGCCCTTTTCTACTATTTGTCCCTCATTGTATGTAGTTCTCAAAAAAAAGTATTGGAAACTTTGGTTACATAAAAAGTTTCCTTAGTTTTGTGTCCAATATGACAGTTGTAATAGATACAGGTGAAAGAATAAAGCAAAAGGCGGCAGACCTATTTATGCAGTACGGTTTACGTAGCGTGAGTATGGATGATATCGCCAATGGTTTAGGTATCAGCAAAAAAACGATCTACCAGTATTATGCGGATAAAGATGAGTTGGTAGACGCATTCATTACTGAAAAGATCAACCATAACCAATCTTGTTGTGAACTGGACAAAGATGCTGCTGAAAATGCGGTGCATGAAATCTTTTTGGCAATTGATATGATGATGGAGATCATGAGCTCAATGAATCCTGCTCTGTTATTTGAAATGCAGAAATACCATCCCGTTGCTTTTGAAAGATTTTATAAACATAAAAATGATTACCTGTTTACGGTAATAAAGGATAATCTTTTAAGAGGTATGAAAGAGGGCTTATTCAGAAATGATATCAAGGTAGATATTTTGGCAAGGTTCAGAGTAGAAAGCATGATGTTGCCTTTTCAGCCTGATTTTCATACAAAAACAAAATATACCCTTTTTGAGATCGAAGAGGAATTACTACTACACTATTTGTTTGGATTGGTTTCTGAAAGAGGTTACCAACTGACAGTACAATATCAACAAGAAAGATTAAAAAAATTACATAGCGATGAAACGAAATAAATTTATACAGACAGGAAAAATAATCGCGGCAGCATTATTAATAAGCAGCAGCACAATGGCGCAGACAATTAACCAGTTCACTGCAAAGCAGGCTGTTGATTACGGAATGAAAAATTCCGCCCAGGTTAAAAATACTTTATTGGATGTATTGTATCAGGAACAACAAAACAGAGAACTAACTGGCGCAGCACTGCCAAAAATAAGCGCTAGCGGTAATTTAACAGATTACACAGATATACCTACAACTTTAATTCCCGCTGAATTTTTTGGCGGTACCCCAGGAACTTTTGAGCCTTTGCAATTCGGTACAAAATGGTCATCGGGGGCAACCATTACATTAAGCCAGGTATTATTTGATGGTCAGGTATTTATTGGGCTGTCAGCTCGCAAAGTAGTGATAGGCCAAAGACAAGCATCTTCAGAAATTACGCAGATAAATATCAGGTCGAATATTTTAAAAGTATATTATCAACTGGTTGCCAGCAAAACACAGATTGAATTATTAGATTCTAATATCAATCGCCTGCAAAAATTAGATCATGATACAAAAGAGATCTACAAAAATGGCTTTGCAGAAAAATTAGATGTAGACAGATTAACGGTGCAAATCACAAATTTGCAAACGCAGGAATTGCAAACAAAAAATAGCATAGCAAATGGCTATACCGG
>JABDBG010000083.1 GCA_013288745.1 Bacteroidota bacterium | reverse complement strand
ATGTTGAGAACATACTCAATACGGAAGAACAAAAAATACCCTTGTATCATACAGTTAAATATACTGATGGTTTATATTTTTCCTATGGATCTTTCATGAAACAAACACCTGATAAACAAATAACCGCTACTATAAATGATACAGGAAAAATATCTTCGATAAGGATAATTGAAAATGGAAAGAAAACGAAAATTAGCCCTAAAGAGGTGTACGCTGCCGTATATAAAGGAATTCCTTACATCGCTACCAAATATGGCTATTATGAATTGATGAAAATAGATGGAAGATTTGTTTTTACAGGTGATATAGATGCCAAAGATCCCAGAGATCCGTTAATGGGCTCATTACTTGAAGAAGAATCTTTTGAAATGACGCTCGATCCTGCAAACGGCAAGTTTATCCGTCTTAAAATGATCTATCCAAATTCCAACCAATAACCATTTATTTAACCCCGCGTATTTCTTACCTTTGCCAACATTTTAACATGGTTTGAACTCTTCAAACCGATACAGGATCATTATGGCGGCTAAATACAAAGAATACCAGCAATTGAACTTACCGAACATCGGGGAAGAATTATTGGCTAAATGGGAACAAAACAAAGCTTTTGAAAAAAGCGTTGAACTGAGAGAAGGCAAACAACCTTTTGTTTTTTACGAAGGCCCGCCAAGCGCCAATGGCATGCCCGGCATTCACCATGTTATTAGTCGCACATTAAAGGATCTTGTCTGCCGCTACAAAACCATGCAGGGCTTCCAGGTAAAACGCAAGGGCGGCTGGGATACTCATGGATTACCGGTTGAGTTAGGCGTTGAAAAATTATTAGGAATCACAAAAGAAGATATCGGTAAAAAAATATCGGTTGAAGAATACAATGCTACTTGTCGCAGAGAAGTTTTAAAATATAAAGACAAGTGGGATGATATCACCAAAAAAATGGGTTACTGGGTTGATCTGAAAGATCCTTATGTAACGTTCGAAAATAATTATATCGAAACATTATGGTGGTGCCTGAGCGAATTGTATAAAAAAGATTACCTGTACGAAAGTGTGAGCATACAACCTTACTCTCCTGCTGCAGGCACGGGTTTATCATCGCATGAATTGAACCAGCCCGGCACTTATAAAGACGTAAAAGATACCAGTGCTGTCGCGATGTTCAAAGCCATCAACAATGCTTTATCAAAAAAACTATTCGACGCTGCAAAAAGCGAAGAAGTTTTCTTTTTAGCCTGGACCACAACACCATGGACGCTTCCATCGAATTTAGGTTTAACCGTTGGGCCGAATATCGAATACGTTTTAGTAAAAACATTTAATCCTTACAGCGGCAAACCTTGCGCGGTTGTATTGGCAAAAGCACTGCTGCATAAATATTTTCCTGAGCATTTAGATGTATGGATCGAAGGAGCAAAAACAGATCTGTATGATGCAATATCAAGCTGGTTAGATAAGGGCGCTGATAAAAACATCATTGAAGAAAATACTACACTAAGAACAGAATTCGATTCACTGGTTAAGAAAAAACAATTGCCTTACAAGATCGTTGCAACATTCACAGGTAATGATATCAGCGGTTGTACTTACGAACCATTACTTCCTTTCGAAGCAAATAGTATCACTAAAATTGAAGAAGAAACACCGGAGGCAAAACCTTTCCGCGTGATCACCGGAGATTTTGTTACCACAGAAGATGGTACAGGTATAGTACATACGGCACCTGCATTTGGGGCAGACGATTATAAAGTAGGAAAGAAAAATAACCTGGGCATTTTAACCCTCGTTGATAAACAAGGGAAATTTATTGATGGCGTTGGCGAATTCAGCGGCCGCTATGTAAAAGATTATAAAAATGAGAAGGATTATGTAGATGTCAATATCGACATCTGCGTAAAGCTTAAAAAAGAGAACCGCGCTTTTAAAGTAGAAAAATACGAACATAGCTATCCGCATTGCTGGCGCACCGATAAACCAATTATTTATTATCCGTTAGATGCCTGGTTCATTAAAACCACGGCAGCAAAAGATAAGATGGTTGAGTTGAACAAAACCATCAATTGGAAACCGGCTGCAACAGGAACAGGCCGCTTCGGTAACTGGCTAGAGAATATGGTTGACTGGAACCTTAGCCGTAGCCGCTATTGGGGAACGCCGATACCCATCTGGCGCACAGAGGATGGCAGTGAAGAAAAATGTATCGGTTCTATCAAAGAATTAAACGATGAAATAAAAAAAGCAGCCGATAAATTAGGCGGCGATACCAATAAAAATTATTTACACGAAGGTATTCTTGACCTGCATAAACCATTTGTAGACGAGATCGTTTTGGTAAGTAATAATGGCGTTGCCATGAAACGCATACCGGATCTTGTCGACGTTTGGTTCGATAGCGGTGCAATGCCTTACGCGCAATGGCATTTCCCTTTCGAGAACAAAGAAATATTTGCACAAAATTTTCCGGCAGATTTTATTGCTGAAGGTGTTGATCAAACGAGAGGATGGTTTTACACACTCCATGCATTAGGCGCTTTACTAAAAAACAGCGTTGAAGCTGAATTAAAAAAAGCCGGCCTATACGAAACATCAGGCATGAAAGCCGCGGGCCCGCAAGCCGGCGTAGCATACAAAGCCGTTGTGAGCAATGGTTTGGTGCTCGATAAGAACGGAAACAAAATG
>JABDBG010000082.1 GCA_013288745.1 Bacteroidota bacterium | reverse complement strand
TGTGCAGCACTGCCTGAACTTAAGGATATCGTTGGTAAAGGATTAATAGTTACGGTTACTGGCTGTACACCAAAACAAGTAGCACTTGAACCCTTAATATAGTATGTAGCCCCAGTTGCTACCGCATTAGGACTAGACAATGCAAGAGTTGCTCCTGCATCTGTAAAATAAGTATAGGTCAGCCCTGCCTGAGAACCTGCAGTTACAGCCGGAAGTGTTAAATCTACGGTTGTTGGTGCACAAACCGGTGCAGGGTTGTGTGTAGTTAATGTAATAGAACCAATCATAATAGTAACAGGGCAAGAAACAACCCCATCATTTGTTGCTCTATACATAGTTTGTACCGTTGGAGCAACTGTTATCATATTCGCTGTTGGATTTCCTGCAACAGTTGTCCAGGTCGTTCCTCCATTTGTACTTTGTTCCCAAAGATAAGTCGGTACGTTATGGATTGTTGATAATTGAGTACTAAGTACTGTTGAGCCACCGTTACAAACAGTAGAATCAGACGCTTTCACACTGGCACAATCACTTAAAGGAGCTGCATGATAATGAGCTGTACTTGTATAGGCATCTACTGCAGCAGTAGACCATGTAAAAAGCTGTGCAGCACGGCAAGCGGTAGTGTTACATCCCGCATTGTCATTCGCCTGATTTATAGCCACCTCCATATTAATATAACCGCTACTAATATTTATACCATTAGGACCCAGGGGTATATCAACTTCTAAATCCCAATAAGTGCCATTTTTTATAATTTTAGAGGGTCCAGTTGAGGCTCCATTGCTAAAATAAAATCCGGGTACGCCGTTTACATACTCGTATCCAAATTGCAGTGGTACATTCGAATTATTTGCTATATAAATTTCCACCGCATCCTCATAATATACGCCAGTATTTCGAGGATTGGATTCATTTACCTGAACATCAAAATAAATATCTGTAGGAGTATATACAGCACGCCACTGTCCTTGTGGACTACCCCCCTGCACCCCTGCACAGCCAGCATTACCATCTGCGATACAATCCTGAGCACCAACTAAAGGTACTGACTTTGTAATCGTCTCCCAAGGAGCCGTATACCAAACAGGTTCATTATCATTTCCATCAACCGTAATAGCATCGCACACTTTCGGTATAGTAAATAAACCGCTCGGACCACAACAGTTAACAGGTGTTATAGTTGTGTCGGCCTGAGCGCTTGTTCTAAGACAAGTTGCTCTGTACTCTGTCGCAGCAGCAGGAGTAACAGTAAGTTGATATGACGTTGAAGATGCCACTGTGGTCCAGGTTGTTCCTCCATTTGTACTTTGTTCCCATTTATAGGTATCTGTAGTTGAACCAAGGCCTTGCGCTGTTAAGGTAGTAGGTGTTGCCTGACAAACACTTGTTCCATTAGAAGAGGAGATTTGCTGTGTTATACAACCATAGACTTCTATTTCTTCAATTCCAACAACATCATCGGAGCCCCGAGACGTTGTTTTAAACGCTAATTGAAAACCATTATCATTAACATTAGAAGGATTTTGGCCTAATTGAAAACTAGTTTGATACCAAGACTCTTCCCCATCGTACACAACACCTTGAGTTTGGTTGTTTCCATCCCAGGTGCTATTCTGATTGCCACACGCCGTATATCCCGTCGGCTGCATTGTATATTGCCCGTTTGTAACACCTCCTCCCGAAATATCTGCACCGCTAAGGCTTCTAAATTTTATTTCTGTATATAAAGATGCGTTACAATCTACATTTGCAGTAGCATTGCGCATTTTTACCCTTACACAATAATGTCCCATAGGCTGTAAACCAGAAATAGTATATATAGCAAAAGGATTAGAAACATCATTCGAGGCAAAAAGAAGTACTCCGCCAGTAGCCGTTGTAGCTGGCATATTTGCGAGAGCTGCACCTGTAGGCCCATTTACCGTACTTGGATTACTTACTATAGTATAAGTTCCTCCTCCTGTCTGGGTTAAATTTCCAGAAGCGGCGTAAGTATAAGCTACCGGATCTCTAATAACAAAACTCTCATTGGTAAGTCCGCCATATGCCAGACTATTTGCATCCCAACGGCCAGTTGTAGTTCCTGCCGTATTCGCAAACGTAACATGTCCTACAAGTGTATTTGGACAAGAATTTCCAACACAATTAGCAGGATTAACCTGGGCATATACAGAACAAAAAGAAAGGATAACACTTAATATCACAAGGCTAACCTTACAAATTACTTTATAATTTTTCATAAGCAATTGACTGCAAGTTTTAGTAGAAGTATTTTTCATATAGAATTTAATAAATAGCAAATAGTTTTTATAATATTATCATACTGGCATTTATTTTCTGTTTAACAGAACAATAAATGAATCAAAAGCCCGTTAATACAAAACTGTAATTAGCAATATAAAAGAAGTCATGTTGAAATAAAATCTCGAGAAAGGGAGCATTTTATAGCAATCAGAATCGTTATAACTATGAATAAAGCCTGCAAATTACAACCTTGTCGTTTCTTTGACAAATAATAATTCTCTTAATATAATTCTACCTTCAGATAACATTACAAAGCATTTTGTTGCCCCGACTTTAAAAAACCTTATTTTCTTTGATTATGAGATAGATACGTGCTTGTAACCTTTGTCATACACCGCTTTTGAAAGAATAGCCTTCCCTACTTCTAAAAGAATTGGATTTTAAGCAATATCTCGGGC
>JABDBG010000081.1 GCA_013288745.1 Bacteroidota bacterium | reverse complement strand
GTTCCACCACCTGCTCCTGTTCCTATGATGATGATATCGTATTGTTGCATGATCAGTGATTATAAAAAAATGTTTTTCAAAAGACAATGAATTACATTTTATGTGAATGTGTAAATGATATTTAATTCAATATATGATTTTTATTTTGGAAATCCCTGTAGGAATTGAACTACAAATAAGGTTCCGTTTAAGAACCGCGTAATTCAAATGATTGTCTTGCTGCCTTGCGGGCAGGAAACCAGGAAGCGATAAAAGCAATGATCATTACTGTTATGGAAACGAGAAAGAAATCGGCAAGCTTTAAAGTAACGGGGAAATAATCGATAAGGAAAGATCCGCCGGATAATTTTATCAATTTATATTTTAACTGAAGTGCGCAAATAATCAGTGCCAATATAATTCCTGTTACAGCACCAATTGCACCCAGCAATAAGCCTTCCGTTAAAAATATTTTTTGGATCAATGTTTTGTTGGCGCCCATACTTTGTAATACACTGATGTCTTTTTGTTTTTCCAGTACCAGCATCGTTAAGGCGCTTACCATATTGAAGGCCGCTATGATTAATATCAATGTGAGTATGGCGTAGATGGCCCATTTTTCTAAATGCATGGTATCGTACAGACTCATGTTTTGTTCGTACTTGGTTTGTACGAGGTATTTTGCGCCTAATAAATTGACCAATGATTTTTGTGTAGCAGAGATAGACTCAACGCTATTGAGCTTGATCTCTACAGCACTGTATTCATCTTTACCAAAAGCCATCTGTTGTTTTACAAAATCGATATTGGTGATGGCGTATTTATCATCAAACTCTTGCTGGATAGAGAATACACCATTGGCCATAATGGTTCCTTCACTGATGGAGGAGGCCGGATCGCTGATAGAAGCCATGCCGCGCTTAGGCAAAATGATAGTGAGTGGTGGCGATTTCATCGGCCCTTCGACATTGATGCCTGCCGCATTTTGTATACCGGCGCCGATGATTAATAAAGGGTCATCCAATGTGCCGGTGTTGTATTTTCCGTCAAAAACTTTATCTGCGAGTCCGCTTACGTTTGGATAATTATTATCAACGCCTTTTAAATAGATCACTGTTTGAACATCATCATTTTTTATGAGCGCTTTATCTTCTGCGATCAAGGAAATAGCGTAAACGCCGGGCTGTTGTTTGATCGACCTGATCTGATCTGCGGTAAGTATAAATGTTTTTCCTTTGGAGGGGATGATATTGATATCTGTGTAGAAAGAGGCGTATAATGATTTTACTAAACCTTCAAAACCATTAAAAACACTGAGGACTAAAATCTGGCAGGCTGTAGCAAAAGCAATCACGCTAACAGTTACCCATGCAATGATATTGATCGCATTGGCACTTTTTTTTGCTTTAAAATATCTCCAGGCGAATAAGAAATTCAAGTGATAAGTTTTAAGTGGTAAGTTATAAGTTTTCGTTCAAGCCTTACTTAAGACTTAAAACTTAATACTTAGAACTATTTTTTCTTCTCGTCTTCCTTTTTAATTTTTTCGAAAAGCTCTTCCATTTTAAATACATAATCTAATGTATCGTCTATGAAGAATTTTATTTCGGGTATGCTGCGTAACTGGTGACGAACCCTTGTACCTAATTCTTTTCTGATCTCTTTGTTTTTTTCTTCATACATGTGCAACACGGCTTGCGGATCTTTTACCTGGAACATGCTCAGGTAAACCCTTGCTTCAAAAAGATCAGGTGTTATTTTTACAGATGCCAATGAGATCATTCCTCCTTCGATCATGGTTAGACTCATGCGACGGAAAATATCGTTCAGTTCTTCGTTTATTAATCCTGCTACTTGTTTTTGTCTTTTCGTTTCTGCTTTTTCAGCCATAACTCACTTGTTTGTTGGGTAAAGTTACAGCGTTTAAGGCACTTTATACTAAAAGCTGGTTTTGCTCAAAACTCCGTAGGAGTTTCCTCTTTGTAGAAATAGGAACGTTTTTTATTGTTCAAACTCCGTAGGAGTTTCCCTTGTTTTAATAAGATGGGTTACTCCTACGGAGTAAGGTGGATTGCGGCATGTCTTTTTTCTACAAAGGGGTTGCCCCGATGGGGCAAATGTGGAGCGGTTTGTGTTTGAATTGCTTAATAGATATACGCTGAATGTGCGACGCCACAAATGCTGCGCAAAGAACTGCTGTTGGGCTCAAAATAAAAAAGGAGAAAAGCTTTCGCGATTCTCCTTTTTCTACTTGTGATTTATAGTTATTTTACGCCGCCCATTTTAGCTTCAATGCTAAGCGTAGCGTGAGGTACAGCTCGCAAACGGGCTTTGTCGATAAGACGGCCAGTTACACGGCAGATACCGTATGTTTTATTTTCAATGCGCATGATCGCTTTTTCTAAATGATCGATGAAAGTGATCTGACGGCTTGCCATTTGACTCAGCTGTTCTCTTTCCATACTTAAACTACCATCTTCCATTGTCATGTAGCGGTTATCAGTTTCATCTCCACCCATTTCATCTTTGCGGGTAATTAAACCGTGCAGGTAAGACAATTCCTTTTTAGCTGCTTCCAATTTGCGTTGGATCAACTCTTTAAACTCAGCTAATTCAGGATCGCTGTAACGTTGAGACGGAGCTCCCGGATCAGGTGCAGCCTGGTCTAAAACAGACTTTGTGAATTCCGGTTGGTATTTACGAACTGTTTTTGTTGAATATTTAGGTATAACCACCGGTTTTGGAGGTGATACTTTAATATCTTTTGCATTTTTAGGAAAAGGCTTTGTCGGCGTTTTCTC
>JABDBG010000080.1 GCA_013288745.1 Bacteroidota bacterium | reverse complement strand
ATTGTTTCCCAGAACTAATATAGGCCCATGAATAGATGTATCTGTAGACCATTCCTGCACGCGGTTATTACCATAATCACTCACAAAAATATCACCTGTTTTATCAAGATACACAGCTACCGGAGCTGAAAGCTGTGTACTACCTACACCGCCTACTACGGTTTTTCCATAATGAATAGATGTGTCTGCCGGCCATTCTTGTACCCTGCTGTTGGCCTCATCAGCTATGAAAATATTTCCGCTATCATCTACGAATATTCCTGCAGGATTACTCAGGTGTGCAGAATCTTGTCCGGCTGTACTATCGCCTGCCACTGTGATTACACTATTACTACTTTTTATCCATTTTTGTACCCTGTTATTATAGGTGTCGGCAATGTAAATATTTCCCGCATTGTCAACAAATACTCCCCATGGATTATATAATTGATTAGCTGCATTTCCAATACCGTTGCCTCCTACTATGGTTGTACCGCTTGTAGCGCCCGGTGCCCATTCTTGTATGCGGTTATTATAGGTATCTGCGATATAAATATTTCCAATGCTATCTACAAAAACACCAAAGGGATTAGCAAGTGTGGTAGAAAGATCGCTATCGCCATTGCCGCCTGCTACAGTAACTCCTACACCGTTAGAAGTATCGACAGGCGTTGTGCTACCATTATCAGTATTGCTACCTGTTGCAGCTTTATACTTTCCGCAGGAAATCAGCAAGAGTACTACCGTGATCACCGGCAGTATAAATTTTACAATAATGTTGTTCTCTTTCATCATCATTTAAGTTACTCTAGGTAGAGTATATTGGGGCAAGGTATGCTGTCTAAACAAAATTAGAAGTTAATGTGTGTCTTTTGATAAAATCAATAAATTATTTGCCTGCCGCTCATCCTACAAATTGATACAATAACTTTACCGAATATACTACTGGCTTGACAAAGATTGGAATAATATCAGATACACATAATTATTTAGACGACACTGTTTTTGAACATTTTAAAGACTGTGATGAAATATGGCATGCAGGC
Organism: Bacteroidota bacterium; assembly: GCA_013288745.1. Classification (GTDB taxonomy): domain Bacteria; phylum Bacteroidota; class Bacteroidia; order Chitinophagales; family Chitinophagaceae; genus Ferruginibacter. The sequence goes on along the minus strand of JABDBG010000080.1, from coordinate 1,861 downwards.
GATTTTGGTACTATTGAGATCGCAAATAAGTTAGCTGGATTTAAGCCATTAAAAGGTGTTTATGGTAATATCGACGGACAAGATATAAGAAGTATTTACCCCGAAAAACTACAATGGAAATGTGAAGAAGTAGAAATATTTATGAAACATATCGGCGGTTACCCACCTAATTATAACCCTGATACCAAGAAAGAACTATTATTGGCCCGTCCGAAATTGTTCATCAGCGGCCATTCTCATATTTTGAAAGTAATGTTTGATGAAAAGATACAATGTCTGCATATAAATCCGGGCGCAGCCGGTAAACAAGGCTGGCAAAAAGTCAGGACCCTGGTGAGGTTTGCAATCGATAAAGACGATATAAAAAACTGTGAAGTAATAGAACTGAACTGATTTAAACTTCTTCAGTATCTTTTTTACTTATCACGATAATAAGCGTAGCCAAAGGCCCAAATAATACGGATATAATAAACCATGTAAGGCCATCCCTGTGTTTTGATTGAGCGAGCCCTGCATTTATTAAAGCCAAAGTGAACCAGAAAGCGACAAAATTCTGATTGAAAACCTCAAATCCAAATAACATTTTATTCTCTATTTTAGATACAAAGTTAATTTAAAATATATGTGAAAAGCCAGTGTGTTATAAAAAGCTACAAAATGATTTTATTTTAACAAAATATAGCCTCAGTATCTTTCAATATAGAAAAAACGCTTACGGCTAATTCCTTAATTTTGTGCATATTAATTTATTTATGCGTAGGATAATCCCTTTTTTAGTAATAGCTGTTGCTTTATTAATGGCATCTTGTAACGATAACGATAGTAACACGGATGATACAGTTCAGCCAGCAGGTAACATTCAGCAGGAATTAAAAGATCAGATAAAAAAATATCCTGATTCTATTTTGTTAAGAGAAACGCTGATACAAAATTATCGTGACAGCGGTGATTATGATGCAGCTATCGCTGAAGCTAAAACAACCATTACAAAGGATAGTTTAAATGGTGTTTTATGGGAACATTTGTTTTGGTTGTATTATGAAGACCAGGATACTGCAAACGCTATCGCGAGTCTTGAAAAAGCTGTTTCATTGAATTCAGATCCTCAATATTATGTAACATTAGGATCAGTATATGCACAAACAAAAAATCCGAGCGCTTTAATAATTGCGGCTAAATTAGCCGCTGAGCCTACTGGCGCATATAAAAAGGAATCTCTTTTTATACCGGCATTATATTATTCAAAAATTGGCGAAGGAGAAAAAGCTATTCCCCTTTTTGATCAGAGCCTGGAAGTTGAATATACTTACCTTGATGCATACAGGGAAGAAAGCATTTGTTTATACAATATGGGCAGGTATCAGGATGCTATAAAAAAATTAGAAAAAGCGACAAGCGTTAAAAGTGACTATACGGTGGCTTATTATTGGTTGGGGCGCTGCTATGAAAAGCTAAATGATAAAAAACAAGCGATCGATAATTATCAATCCGCAATACAAATAGATCCTGATTACGACGAAGCAAAAGATGCATTGAAAAAAATCAATAATTAAAAATTCAAATAACAAAGAACAAATTCCTCAACAGCAGTTTTAAAAACATTTTATTGATTTCTTTTGTATTTTGATTTATTGTTTTTTGGGATTTTATTTTCTTAATTTTGATCTTAAACTTATTTATGGCTCTTATCGCTCCATCATTATTATCTGCTGATTTTTTACATCTTGAAAAAGATTGTAAAATGCTGAACGAAAGTAAGGCAGACTGGTTTCACCTGGATGTAATGGATGGGCGTTTTGTTCCCAACATTAGTTACGGGCCGATGATGATAGAATTTATCCGCAAAACAACTACAAAGATC
>JABDBG010000079.1:2676-2913 GCA_013288745.1 Bacteroidota bacterium | reverse complement strand
ATAAATGCAGCAGCAATAGCGCCCTGTACAAATATGTTTTTTATTTTTTTATCCGACATTTTCTGCGTGTTGCTTTTTCCAGTTAACAATACCACCCTGCAGACTGTAAATTTCTTTTTCAGCGCCAAAATGATTTAGCAATATTTTTGCCGCCTGCGTGCTTCTTTTACCAGACTGACAAACCAATACAATTACTTTGCTATTGATTGCAAGTGCCGACTGTGCTAACTGAGATAA
>JABDBG010000079.1:817-2666 GCA_013288745.1 Bacteroidota bacterium | reverse complement strand
GAATAGACACATTTTTTAAAATCTAATAAAGGCAATTCGCCTGCTTCGCGTACATCAACAATTGCAACGGTTGCATCATTCAATAATTCATCAAAGCGTTTGGGATTAATATCAAATGAATTATTTGCTGAACAAAACAGTTCGTAATTCATTTCAGTAAATGCCTGTTCGTTTGCAGGAATCAGTAATGCTGTTTCTTGTCTTGGTGAAATAGTAAACTGGTGCGATTGATTGGTTAATGCATTGTATGTTAGCAAAGTATTGATCAATGGCTCACCGATCCCTGTCAATAATTTGATTGCCTCGTTAGCCATCATAGAACCTATGATACCCGGTAAAACACCCAACACGCCAGCTTCTTCACAATTCAATATTGTATTATCGGGCGAAGGAAAAAGATCGCGGTAGTTAGCGGTATTGGTTCCGTAATTGAATACGGCCACCTGCCCTTCAAATTGTGAGATAGCACCGTACACTAAAATTTTATTTAACAGAACGCAAGCATCGTTGATCAGGTAGCGCGTGGCAAAATTATCCGTGCCATCAATTACAATATCATACGGCGTAATTATTTCAATAGCATTCTGATTCGTTAGCCGGGTATTGTAAGGAATGATATCGACATCGAAATTTAATTGCTCCAGGGCAAAAGCCGCCATCACTACTTTGGCAGAGCCGATATCATTGGTAGTATATAATATCTGGCGATGCAGGTTATTCAATGTAACAACATCGTTATCTACAATGCCAATAGTACCGATACCTGCAGCCGTTAAATATTGTAAAGCCGGACAGCCTAAACCACCTGCACCAATTACCAGCACTTTTGCATCTTGTAATTTTTGCTGCCCTGCTTCACCAAAACCTTTTAGTAAAAGCTGTCGCTGGTATCGTTCAAAATTTTCGCTCATAAAATTATCCTCCCGAAAATGGCGGCATTAGTGCCACTATATCATTATCATTCAGTACCGTATTGTTAGTGATCATATTTTTATTGACTGCAATGGCATATTTAATTGTTGCCAGTGCAGGATATTTTTTATTTAACTGCTCTATGATTGCATTGGTATCATTGATATCTTTTATTACAAGATCATCTTTCGTAATGATATCAGTGAGTTGTCCGAATATGGCAATGTTTACCTGCATTAAATTGTTATTAAGTGTACTGCAACGATCTCTCCTGCTTTGTATTGTTTTTCTTCTTCGCCTAAACAGATCAGGCAATTGGCTTTGGCAAAAGAACTTAACCTGAATGAATCCTGTGCATCCAATGGCGACACATCTTTATCTGTATAAATTCCTTTTAAAAAATTAGTAAAAATTCCTTTTTTATTATAGTCTTTTGCCAGTGGTAAATATATTGTTTTACTGCTGCTTTTTTGCTGTGCTATTTTCTCCAATGCATCAATCACATATTCATAAAAACAAGTAAGCACCGATGAGGGATTACCGGGCAGACCGAATACCAGTTTATTTTCTTTCTTGCCAAAAAAAAACGGTTTGCCCGGCTTTTGTTTTATTTTATGAAACAATTGAGTTACACCTGAACGTGCAGCGCCTTCTACTACAAAATCATAATCACCTACGCTTACGCCGCCAGTTAACAATACTACATCACTGTTTTGCAAAGCGTTTTCTAGTACAGTTTGTAGCGTCACCAAATCATCGGCAGCTTTTACAACAGTTATGTTATTCATATGTAATTGTTGCAAAATTGCTGTCAGCATTACAGAGTTTGATTCGTATACTTGTCCGGCTTTTAATGCAACACCCGGTTCTTGTAATTCATTGCCGGTAACAATAATTGTTATGGTTGGCTTTGGATAAACCCTTACTGTTGTTATAC
>JABDBG010000079.1:0-807 GCA_013288745.1 Bacteroidota bacterium | reverse complement strand
GCTAAAAAACCAATAGCAGCAGGCGATAACACACTTTTTTTTTCCAAAGCCAATTCTCCCAAAGCTATCTCGCTGCCTATTGCGCGAATGTTTTGTCCTTTTATTAATTGCTCATCCTCTATAAAAAGTTGTTTGTCTTGCACCGAAACCTTTTCCTGCATTATTACTGTATCTACTCCTTCCGGAGCAGGCGCACCTGTAAAAATCCTGACAGCTTGTTGGGACTGAATGATCATTGTTGCATCGCTACCCGCAGGGACTTCTCCATTAATAATGATCTCTTTTTTTGCAACATGATCATCAAAACAAAATCCGTAACCATCCATAGCTGATTGCCTGAATGCAGGAATATTTAATGTTGCATAGATATCTTCTGCCAGTATTGATCCTACTGCATCTTTTAATGGAACCATTACGGGTTCCAGGGCCGTTACATTATTGGCGATAATATTTTTTGCTTCTGAAACCGAGATCACTTTTGTAGAATTTAATATTTTATCCGCCAATGGCGATCATGCTCCTGTTCTCAATTCCGGCAGAATTCAGCAGTTCAAAATTAGAGACGAACTGCCCGCCACGTTCAGCATATTTTTCTTTGATAGATTGCTGAATTAAACCCATCACATCTTTCCCGTTTCTTAATGCACCTAAAAGATCCATTTCATCTTTTGAAAAAAGGCAGTTCTTCATTTTACCATCGGCTGTTAAACGCATGCGGTTGCAAGTGCTGCAGAAAGGAGCTGTCATAGTGCTTATTACTGCAAAAGTTCCTGCATGGCCAGGTACTATATACTTCTTCACCGTATC
>JABDBG010000078.1 GCA_013288745.1 Bacteroidota bacterium | reverse complement strand
TATTGCGCCTACCAGGAGCGCTGCCATAGTGAAGTGAAGGAAAAGCTATATGGCTTTGGATTGTATAAGAAAGATGTGGAGCAATTAATGAGCAATTTAATAGAGGAGAATTACCTGAACGAAGAACGATTTGCCATCGTTTTTGCGGGTGGCAGATTCAGAATAAAACACTGGGGCAAAATAAAGATCAAATACGAACTCAAACAAAAACAGGTAAGCGAGTATTGCATAAAAAAGGCTTTGCTGGAAATTAATACCGCCGATTATTTAAAAACGCTTTATAAATTGGCCGAAAGTAAATTGAAATTGCTCAAGGCCGAAAAAAATATTTATACAAAAAAGAAAAAACTCCAGGATCATTTATTACAGAAAGGGTTTGAAGGACAACTAATACAAACCGTTATAAAGGATCTTTTGCAATAGCAGGATTTTTCCAAACAATTACTCTCCAGACAAGTTCGGCACTTAACAAAGTGATAACTGCAAAAATTGCCGGTTTTAAAGATGTTCCTGATGTTGAAAATGCCGCGGCCAATGCCACACAATAAACACACAATGGAAGCAGTGTCATTAGGCAAAGTCCGACAATATTTAAAGGAATTTTAAACGGCCGGTGTTCATCCGGCGCCTTGATACGTAGTATTATCAGCGAAATGAATTCCAACGATAATGCAGCACCATACAAGGTTACATCAATAATTAACAGGTCGGTGAAAGACCATAATATCATCGCGCTTACCACTACTGCGCAAATAATGATCGAGACATAGGGTGTATTAAATTTTGGGTGTAAGGCACTTAGTTTGGGAGATAACAATTGATCATCTGCCATTACTTTTGGCACCCTTGACACAGATAATAATACAGCAGAAAATAATCCAAGCGTGCTGGCCATTCCACCAATAGATAATAATACACCTAGCCAATGGCCACCTAACAATGCGCCCAATGCAGGAAAACCATTATTCATCAAATCGCCAAAATCTATTCCCGAATTTTGTGCGATGACGATCGTAACAAAATAAATAGTAAACACAATTGCGAATGCGATCAGTACAGAAATAAGGTACGACCGTATAGGTTTATCAACTTCTTCCGCATAGGTCGTTGTATTATCCCAACCCATAAAATTCCACATCACCGTATATAATCCCATCCCGATAGAAGTAAAGCCTATGCCTTTAAGCGAAAAATTTCCTAAAGAAATCGGACCCGTATGGTACGAAAAACCAATAACAAAAAAAATAAGGAATGGTATCAATACAATAGCAGTCAACACCATTGATATTTTACCCACCGGAACAATGCCAATAATATTAAAAGCTGCACTTATCCAAATAATGGCTAAACAGATAGGCACTTTATAAGGCAAGATGCCTGGAAATAAAAAAGAAGCATAAACAACGAACAATACCGGATAAATAGCTAGGTCTACAAATGTATATAGCCAGGTCCACCATCCTTCGTATAAGGCCCAACGCTTGCCCATGGCTCGTTTTACCCATTGGTAATAACCGCCATTCACCGGCATCATACTATTTAATTCAAGCACCGTAAATATTGTCGGCATATCCCATAATAATGGAACGATCATTAATAATAATAATGCGCCTCCCTTCCCAACATAAAAGAGCAAGGGCTCTAAACCATAAGGTCCGCCTGAGACTGTTAAAAAAATAATGGCCGCTAATTGCAAAGGGCGAAGCCTTTTAACTACTGTGGCAGGTGTTGTGCGCATACTGCGAAGAAAATAATTATTTAGCGAATGCAACATATTTATTTTGAAATGATGAACGGCAAACTATTTCATCGCCGTTTAACAAAATCAATCTGTAAATTTGTACAACAACACAACGATATGTCTGGCCTCATCATTACTACCATACAAACCAATTTATATTGGGAAGATAAAACAGCAAATCTCCAAATGCTGAAAGAAAAGATCAATGCTATTGAAGAAAAAATGGAGATCGTTGTATTGCCTGAAATGTTCAGCACCGGCTTTAGCATGGAGCCACAATTATTGGCGGAAAGAATGGATGGCGAAACAATTGAATGGATGAAAGAAGTCGCCTCAGACAATAAAATTATTTTAACGGGTAGTATGATCATAAAAGATGAAGGCGATTATTTTAACCGGCTGATATGGATGTTACCCAACGGGGAATGGGGTTATTATGATAAGCGCCATCTTTTCGCATTAGGAAAAGAGCATGAACATTATTCCCATGGAAATAAGAGATTGATCGCTTCTGTAAAAGGATGGAAAATTAATTTACAGGTTTGTTATGATCTGCGGTTCCCGGTTTGGTCTCGCCAGCAATCAACAGAAACAGAACCCGAATTTGATGTGTTAATTTATGTTGCCAACTGGCCCGAGCAAAGAAGTCATGCCTGGAAAACATTATTGTGTGCAAGAGCTATAGAAAATCAATGCTATGTAATTGGTGTTAACCGTGTTGGTGAAGATGGCAATCATCTTACATATAGCGGCAATAGTTTAGTGATCGATCCGTTAGGAGAAGTTCTCTACCACATGAAAGATCTGGAAGATATTTTTACCATCACTTTAGAAAAAGAAAAACTGGAAAAAGTAAGATCGCATTTTCCTTTTTGGAAAGATGCAGATAAATTCAACTTATTATAATTATTATTTAAACATCGACTGCCTGATCAATTCTTTTGTGAAAACCATTTTCCTATCTATTCCCTTTCTTACATTATCAAGCGTTGGCATAATAACAATATCTGGCGTAACGCCACGCCCGTCTTTGATTGTGTGATTGTATTGCACCATTCTGAATAATGGCAATCTTACACGCAGTTTTGTATTGGGCAATGTAATCTCAGGTATCATGATGCCATTATTTCCGTACCAGCCGCCGCCGGTTTCTTCTCCGATCAGTTTTACATTTGGCTGACCTTTCACTGCATTGCAAAATAAGGTTGAGGCAGAAAAAGTTGCTCCACTTACCAACACATATAAATTACCATTAAAATGATTATTGATCTTGGGATGATAA
>JABDBG010000077.1 GCA_013288745.1 Bacteroidota bacterium | reverse complement strand
GAAAACTTAGTACAGGCGTTATCGTTAGTAAGTTGGAAGAATCAAAAGTATAATCAAATCGCAGATTGACACGATGGTTAAAATTTTTTGTGCGCGAAGTAGTATGCTGATTTACAAATTGGTTAGTGCTATCAGTTAAAAAATATTGCGTGCTGGAGATCTGGTCATTATTGACATTGCTATTATTAAAAAAATAGCTGCCCATCACTTCCAGTTTTTTACCCCACATATCATTGTAATTAATGCCAAATGCGTTGGTAGCGCTGATACCACTTGCCGGCCCAACCTGCGGAACACCCGAACTAGTTCTTTGTCCGCCACCACCACGGCCTCCTCCGCCGCTATTAGAAAACCCTAACAGATCCTGAGAAGAAAAGTTTTGTTGATTGATATTATTGAACAAACCTACAAATGAAATGCGCCTGTCTTTATTAAAAAAGTTCACATTGCCACCTGCATTGTATTTTCCATCCGTTCCATAACCTGCAAATACCCTTCCAAATTGCCCGTTGCGCATATTGGCTTTGGTAACAATATTAATAGCGCGAACACTGTTGCCATCATCAAAACCGGTGAAGGCTGCCTGGTCACTTAATTTATCAAACACCTGGATCTTATCAATGATATCCGCAGGTAAATTTTGTAAGGCCGCGGTTGCATCATCCCCAAAAAATTTCTTTCCATCAACCGTAACAGATTTTACCTGGTCGCCATGTGCAGTAACAGTTCCCGTCTGATCAACTGTGATGCCGGGCATTTTTGTAATAAGGTCGGAGGCCGTCGCATCAGGATTCACTTTATATTGAGAGGCGCTATATTGTATCGTATCTCCTTTTTGCGTTACGGGAGGTGCTTGTGCTACCACTACCACATCTGTTAATTCCTTACCGGATTTAGAAATGCTTATTGTACCGAGATTTTTTATAGTTGTATCTACAATAACCGTTTGCCGCATTTTATCATAACCAAGCGAACTGATCTTCAAAGTAAAAGTATCAAAAGCGATCCCTGAAAAACTGAACGCACCTTTATCATCCGAAGCCATTTTGTATTTCTGTGTAGAATCTTTTTGTGAGACAAGTGTAACTGTTGCACCCGCCATTACGGATTTATCATCAGCATCAATGACTGATCCCGAAACAATAGAAGTCTGTGCCATCGCAACTGACCCAACCAGACTAAAAAAAACAAATAATGACAAGATTCTGATCATACTGATACTTTAAAATTTTATTGTTAGCCGGGCATTTTTGCTGCTATTAAGCTTCGTCGGCGTAGCACATTGCAGCTTTATATCTTTGTTCGGCAAAATACCCCGAATCGCTTAATTAATTTTATAATTAGGATAAACGGTTTGCCAATATACGCCCGCAAAACTAGGAGATACCAGAAATTGGCAAAAAAAGGTCTAAATCAGTCTTATCAGCTATAAAAAATCTTCTGTAACAAAGCGGCTAATCGCTTGCAGAAGTATATCTTTGTTCCCTAAAAAATAAAGCACAATGGATTATCACAAACTCGTTTCTATTACCGGCCTAAGTGGTTTGTATGAATTATTATCGTCAAAAGCAGATGGCGGCGTAGTACGTTCACTGGAAGACAAAAGCACAAAATTTGTAAGCACACGTATACATAGCTTCTCTCATTTGGAAAGCATTGAAATATTTACAACAAAAGATAACGTGAACCTGGTAGAAATTTTTGGTGCGATGAAAGCAAGCAAAACAAAACTACCCGATGCGGCAGATAGCAAAGCATTGAAAGCCTACTTCGAAAAAGTATATCCTGATATCGATTTCGAAAGAGTGTATAGCAGCGATATGAAGAAGATGGTAAAATGGTTTGAGATCTTAACAGCTAATAAGATCGATATCAAATTATCTGAAGCACCTGCAGAAGAAGAAACTACAACAGACGCAACGGAAGCAAAAGCACCGAAAGAAAAGGCTCCTGCAAAAACTGCTGCAGCAAAACCTACTACTGCAAAATCTACAACAGTAAAAAAAGCAGCGCCACCAAAAAAGATCAACTCGCCTCGTAAGATGGCTTAGTTAAATTATACGTATTCAATCATAAGTTGTAAGTCGTGCATTTTGTGCTGACTTACAACTTTTTGGTTTTAACTTTTTCCTTTTCACTTTTTATTTTACAATGATGAACTACACAGCAAACATACATAAGACCGAACGCCACTTTGTTCCAAAAGATTTTGTTATTAGTGATTGGCAAGCTTTAGAGCCTTACTTCAAAAATTTGCTGGATAGAAATATTGCCACAAAAGAGGATCTTGAAAAATGGTTGAAAGATCAGAGTGAACTGGAAGCTGTAGTAAGTGAAGATGCTTGCTGGCGCCAGATCAAAATGACCTGTGATACGGAAAATAAAAAACTGGAAGAAGACTTTAATTTTTTCTGCATGGAAATCCAGCCGAAGATCCAGCCATATGCAGATGCGATCAATAAAAAATTAGTGGCGAATCCTTTGACCAAGGATCTTGATCAAAAAAAATATTTTACTTTTTTCCGCAACATAAAAAAGAGCATTGAATTATTTCGTGAAGCGAATATTCCTTTGCAGGCAGAATTATCTGTTTTGCAACAACAGTTTGGTGTGATCACAGGAAAAATGTCGGTAACTGTTGATGGTAAAGAATATACGTTACAACAAGCTGCAAAGTTTTTGCAAAGTTCTGATAGAAAAATACGCGAAGAAGTTTACTATAAAATTCAGGAAAGAAGATTACAGGATAAAGATGCGTTGGATGCTTTATACAATCAGTTAATTCAAAAACGTAACCAGGAAGCATTGAATGCTGATTTCAGTAATTACCGTGATTATCGTTTTAAAGAACTGGGCCGTTTTGATTATACCAAAGAAGCCTGCTTTGCTTTTCATGAAGCTGTTAAATTGCATGTAGTTCCATTGATCAATATCATCCATCGACATAAAAAAGATAAATTAGGCGTTGATACATTACGTCCCTGGGATCTGGATGCAGAACCTGCAGGAACAGAACCATTGCATCCTTTCACAACAAGCGAAGAGCTGATCAACAAAT
>JABDBG010000076.1 GCA_013288745.1 Bacteroidota bacterium | reverse complement strand
TCTTTTTTCTTCGCTTGCTTGATCTTTTCTTCCAGTTGTTTTAAGTTAGAAGGACTAGCTTCTACTGCAAATTTGCTTGGAATAAGGTAGTTACGACCATAACCGTTTTTCACAGTTATAAGTTCATTGGCACCACCTAGGTTATTTACATCTTGAATTAATATTACTTGCATGTTGTCTTACCTCTCTATTTTAATAAATCAGTTACGTAAGGCAATATCGCCATTTGACGAGCTTTCTTTACTGCATCGCTTACTTTACGTTGGAACTTTAAAGAGTTACCAGTAAGACGGCGTGGCAATAATTTACCTTGCTCGTTCAGGAATTTTTTTAGAAAGTTGGCATCTTTATAATCGATATAATGAATGCCCATTTTCTTAAAGCGGCAATATTTCTTTGGACGCTTTTCAGCTTTGATAGCTGTGAGATATTTGATCTCGTTTGGTTTTGCCATGATTTATGCTCCCGCTTTTTCAGTTCCAAAATGTTGTGCGCCGCTTCTCTTTCTACCATTTTACTCGACGGCGTATTTATCGAGTGCAGTGTACATGTGACGCATTACCGATTCGTCACGTAAAAGTTGTGTTTTCAACTTTTCATTGAAGATGGTTGGCGCTGAATACTCCATTACCCAGTATAGACCAGTGGTCTTCTTGGCAATAGGATAGGCCAGTGATTTTAATCCCCAGGGATTAGTGTGTATAACAGTTCCACCGTTCTCTTTAACAAGAGCAGCAAACTTAGCCTGAGCAGATTTGAATTCTTCTTCAGACAACACCGGGGTAAAAATCACCATCAATTCGTAGTTGTTCATTTTCCCTTGATTTAGTTTAAAAATTGTGAATCCCAAAGCCAGTGGGCTAAGGGGCAGCAAAGGTAAGGGTTTCATATGAAAATATCGTATGAAATTCCAAAAAACAATAGTTAAAGATCAGAAAAAGCTTATTCATATAACTAATTGAATAACAATTAATTATAAATTAATGTTGATTGTTTGCAAAAAATGTCCAATTTTCAGGACTCGAACGTTATTTGTCTTTAACAACTAAAATATACAATTATGAAAGATTTCTTGTTCGTATTTAGAGCTGATTATGCTAATCAACCTAAATCTTCACCTGAAGAAATGCAAGCCGTTACAAAATTATGGATGGACTGGATCGGCGGTATTGCCGCTCAAAACAAACTGACAAGCGCCGGAAACCGTTTAACATCCGGAGGAAAAGTCGTAAGACCTAAAAATGTTGTTACTGATGGTCCATATACTGAGATCAAAGAATTGATAGGCGGCTACTCTATTGTTAAAACAGCAACAATGGATGAAGCAGTTGAAATTGCAAAAGGTTGCCCAATATTTATGATAGGTGGCAATGTTGAAGTGAGAGAGATCAATCCAATGTAATATTGAATTAACTTAAAAACATTAAAGCCTTTGTATTTTTACAAAGGCTTTTTATTATGGAACAAAAAGAATTGATACCGCATTTATTCAGAACAGAGTACAGAAAAATAATTGCTGTACTCTGTAAGCTATTTGGCATTGAGCATATTGAAATTGCTGAAGATATTGTGAGTGATACCTTTTTAGCGGCGAGTGAATTATGGGGATTAAAAGGATTGCCGGAAAATCCTACTGCCTGGCTATACACTGTATCAAAAAACAAAACAAAAGATTATTTAAAACGCAATGCGCTGTTTGTACAAAAGATATCTCCTGCTGTAAAATATACTTCGGTAAAATCTGAAGAACTGGAAATTGATCTTTCTGTTAAGAATATAAATGATAGTCAGCTTGCGATGATGTTTGCCGTTTGCCATCCCTGCATTTCTACGGAATCACAAATTGCTTTATCGTTAAATTTATTATGTGGTTTTGGTGTTGATGAAATTGCAAATGCATTTTTGACAAATAAAGAAGTTATTTATAAAAGGATCAATCGTGCAAAAGAAAAATTGCAAATAGAAAAAGTAAAAATTGAACAACCTGCGTTAACTGAGATCAATGATAGACTGGCAACCGTTCTGACAACATTGTATTTATTATTCAATGAAGGATATTATTCTGCTTCACAGGATGAAATAATAAGGAAAGATCTTTGCATTGAAGCCATGCGCCTAACATTATTGCTGCAGGAAAATGACAACACCAATACGCCAGAAGTAAATGCCTTGCTTGCTTTAATATGTTTTCACTCTTCGAGATTTGATGCCAGAACAAATGACAAAGGCGAAATGATTTTGTATGATGACCAGGATACTAATTTATGGAACGATGAGTTGATCAATAAAGGTGCTTATTATTTGAAGGAATCTTCAAAAGCTGAGGAGTTATCAAAATACCATTACGAAGCAGCGATCGCGTATTGGCACACCAATAAAAATGACACAAAAGAAAAATGGGAAACAATTTTACAACTGTACAATCGCTTATTGCAAATAGAATACTCTCCTGTCACAGCATTGAACAGAACTTATGCATTGGCTAAAGCAAACGGAAAAGAGGCAGCTATTGTTGAAGCTGAAAAATTGGCATTGAGTGATAATCATTTGTATCATTCTTTATTAGGTAATTTATATACTGATATTAACGATGAGAAAGCTGTGGAACATTACCAACAGTCTTTTAAGCTTTCTAAATCATCCATTGATAAAACTACCATTGCTAAATACATTAATAAATTACAAACGCATAAAAACTGATCTATGGCTTACAATGAAAAACTTGCCGACAGAATAAGAGAAGCGTTACAAGACCTCCCAAAGATCGAAGAGAAGAAAATGTTCAGCGGCTTAACGTTTATGGTAAATGATAAAATGTGTATTGGTGTACGTGTTGACGGCATCATGTGCCGTGTTGACCCTGCTTTACATGGTGAATTGGTTGAAAAAGACGGTTGTTCAGAATTAGAAATGAAAGGCCGAACTTATACGGGTTTCGTATTGGTAAATGAAGCCATATTAAAAACCAAAAAGCAACTCGATTATTGGATCGACCTGGCACTTGATTTTAACAGAAGGGCAAAAGCTTCTCCGAAAAAAAAGAAATCATAACAGTTATTTCACCTTAATTTAATCATATCGTCATAGCAACAGTTTTACTTTATGTAAA
>JABDBG010000075.1 GCA_013288745.1 Bacteroidota bacterium | reverse complement strand
CTATTTCTGATTCAATAGCAGCTATTAAGCCATTGACTAAGAGACAAAAAAGAAAAGCAGCGGAAGCAGCGGCTCAAACTAAATAGTTCCTTTTAGCTTATTATAGAAAAAACCTCTGCTTACTGTAGGGGTTTTTTCGTCTGGTAGAAATGGTGAACTAAGCAAAAATTAGTTTATTTTGCAAGCTCAAGCTTACTCCTAATTATTAAAAAATACACGAATAATGAATATTCCCGCAAATCTACAGTACACTAAGGAACACGAATGGATATCGATCGAAGGCAATATTGCAACTGTGGGTATTACGGATTTTGCCCAGGGTGAATTAGGAGATATCGTATACGTAGATATTCCGTCTAAAGGGAAAACATTAGCTGCAGAAGAAGTTTTCGGAACAGTAGAAGCTGTTAAAACGGTAAGCGACTTGTTTTTACCACTTGCCGGAACACTTACTGAGATCAACCCCTTATTAGAATCTCAACCGGAATTGGTGAACACAGATCCTTATGGAAAAGGGTGGATGGTTAAACTGACCGTAACGAATCTTGCTGACGCAGGTAAATTGCTTACAGCGGAGGCTTACAAGGCCCTGGTTCATTAATATTTTTAAACCAAAAGACAGCATAACGCGAATTTTTCCTACAACCGGAAAAGTGAGTTTTGGCAGTGTTTTTACTATCTTTGCTATATGCTGAACGTAGAGAACATGGAATACAACACCACACGAAATCATTTAATAGTGAGAGAGTATGGCCGCCACATTCAAAAAATGGTGGAGTATGTAAAGACTATCGAGGACGATGAAAAAAGACAACGCAATGCAATGGCGTTGATAGAGCTCATGGGTTTTTTAAATCCGCACTTAAAAAATGTGGAAGACTTTCGTCATAAATTATGGGATCACTTATTTGTTATCGCAGATTTCGACCTGAATGTAAAAAGCCCTTACCCAATTCCAACAAGAGAAACACTAAGGGCTAAACCCGATGTTTTAGGTTATCCGAAAAGATATCCGCGTTACAATCATTTGGGAAAAAATATTGAGATCGTTATCGATAAAGCTTTGGAAGAAGAGAATCCTGAAAAACGCCAGGGCTTTGCAAATGCCATCGCTTACTATATGAAATTGACATACAGTAACTGGCACAAAGAATTGGTACACGATGATAATATCCAAAGCGAATTACAAACGATCACAGACGGACAATTAGAATTTAACAATCGTCCATTTGTAAAACATCGCGTAGACAATCGTCCGGATGATGATTACAGAACAAATAGCGGCGGCGGATATCGTAAAAATTTCGGCCAGCGTAATAATAATGGCGGCGGCAACAGAAATAATAACGGCGGCGGTAATGGTAATAACAGAGGAAATAATAATGGCGGTGGAAACAACCGCAACAACAACGGCAATAACGGCGGTAATGGCAACAACAATAATAATAACCGTAATTTTAAGAAAAGATATTAATCGTATTATACATTAGACTATAAAAAAAATCTGCTCAAATTTTGTGAGCAGATTTTTTTATTTCCGATCAAGAAAATAAAAACCAATCTGAATTTAAAAAATTCTTAATTTTTAATTACTAATTCTTACTTAATAATGTCTTCATTCGAAGTAATAGGCGGCAAAAAATTGTCAGGAGAAATTTCTCCGCAAGGCGCCAAAAACGAAGCGCTACAAATAATTTCAGCCGTATTGCTTACGCCGGAAAAAGTTACGATCCATAATATCCCCGACATTTTAGATGTTAACCTGCAGATAGAATTATTGAGTGAAATGAAAGTCAAAGTCAATCGTATCGACAGACATACCTGCACATTCCAGGCAGATGATGTTGATATGGATTATTTGAACAGTAAAGACTATCATAAAAAAAGCGGAAGGTTAAGAGGCTCTGTAATGCTTGCCGGGCCTATGTTGGCGAGGTTTAAAAAAGCATACATGCCAAAGCCGGGCGGAGATAAAATTGGCCGCAGAAGATTGGATACTCATATCATCGGTTTCGAAAAATTAAATGCAAAATTCGAATACAATAGCAATGACGGATTTTTTCATTTAGATGCAACACAGTTAAAAGGTACCAGCATGTTGCTGGACGAACCAAGCGTAACAGGAACTGCCAATATTTTAATGGCAGCAGTAATGGCGAAAGGAACAACAACTATTTATAATGCAGCATGCGAACCATACATTCAGCAATTGTGCAGGATGTTAAATAAAATGGGTGCAAAAATAAGCGGCCTCGGAAGTAATAAACTGATAATTGATGGCGTAGATTATTTAGGTGGAACAGAACATACCATGTTACCTGATATGATCGAAGTAGGAAGTTTTATCGGACTTGCTGCAATGACACAAAGCGATATCACAATTAAAAATGCAGGCATCGAACATTTAGGAATTATTCCTGAAAAATTTCAACAACTGGGTATTCAATTAAACTTTAAAGGAGATGACATTCATATTCCTGCACAGGAAATTTATGAAGTGCATAAATATTTAGATGGCGGTGTATTAACGATCAATGATCATCCATGGCCGGGATTTACGCCGGATCTTTTAAGTATTGTTTTGGTGACGGCGATACAGGCACGCGGTAGTGTATTGATACACCAAAAAATGTTCGAGAGTCGTTTGTTCTTTGTAGATAAATTAATTGAAATGGGGGCACAAATTATTTTGTGCGATCCACATCGCGCCGTTGTAATTGGTTTGGAAAGAGAACAGCAATTGCGCGGTATTACAATGAGCTCACCCGATATACGTGCCGGAGTATCCTTACTAATAGCAGCATTGAGTGCACAAGGGAAAAGCACTATTCAAAATATCGAACAGATAGACAGGGGTTATCAATATATTGATACGCGTCTTTTAAAACTGGGTGCAGATATAAAAAGAATTGATCGTTAATGGTAATTGATATTTCCAAAGAAAATATAGTACTCGAAGATGATCGTGTAATGATGCGCGCTATCGAAAAAAGCGATTATGATCATCTTGTTTCATTCGCGATCAACGAACCGAATATTTGGAAATACTCGTTAGTAAATCCTGCCGGCGCAGAAAATATCAAAAAATATATTGACGACGCTATTGAAAATCGTGCACAAGGAAAAGA
>JABDBG010000074.1 GCA_013288745.1 Bacteroidota bacterium | reverse complement strand
AAATAAGAATCTCGTTCTACTGTTTAAGAAACCATGTTGTAACCAGCATGGTTTCTTCTTTCCAATATCAACCTATTTTGACCTCTCAAACCCTCATTTCGCCTTTAATAAAACATTGCTACAATTGACGGCAATACATGATAACTTTGTTACATGAGTAAAATAAGTCAAAGATATTGGTTGTGCCAGGTTTTGGGCTGGGGCCTTTGGGGTGTGATTTCGATGTATTTTAACCTCGTGGTTTTTGGCGACCGGTTCAAAGAATTGGGAGGAAGAACTGAATTTTTGATAAGCCTGGCAATTTCTTTGATACTCGGTATTGTCGTTACTCACTTGCTGAAAATTTTTATTAAGAGAAATAACTGGTTGAATTTTTCTTACAATAAAATTGTGTTCTTGTTTATAATAGGTGTTACGGCATCAGGTATTATATTATTTTATGGAGATAGGGCCATTGAACACAGTACCAATTATTCATACGATAGATACCTGCAAAATAAAAAATTAGAAAAAGCGAAGCGATTGGAAGGTCAATACGGGCTCGCTCCTAATTATTATATAAATGAAAATAACCCTGCTGTAAATACTATTGTTGAAGAAATAAAAAATACTACCAACTGGTATAGAAACGAAGACGGCCAGTGGGTGCATGATGATAAGCGAAATATCTTTGGCATTTATCAAAACCTGTTATTGATCGCAATATGGCTGCTCATCTATATTGTATATCATTACGTAGAAAAAAATACAAATGATCAGCTCGATAGATTGCGATTAGAAAGTATGGTAAAAGAACTGGAATTAAAAACCATCAAATCGCATATCAATCCACATTTTATATTTAATTCATTGAATAGTATCCGTGCGTTGGTAGATGAAAATCCTGAACGTGCCAGAACAGCGATCACAGAGTTGAGTAATATTTTACGAAGCAGCATGCATGCAGGAAAATCAGAAACGGTTCCTTTTGAAAAAGAATTGAATATTGTGAAAGACTACCTGGCATTGGAACACATGCGTTTTGAAGAAAGATTACAGATCGAATTTAATATTGATAAGAAAACTTTATTGCAACCTGTGCCGCCAATGATGTTACAGACATTGGTTGAAAACGGCATAAAGCACGGCATCAGTAAAAGAATAAATGGCGGCTTTGTAAAAATATCTTCTCAGTTCAGAGAGGATAATCTTGAACTGATCGTCCAAAATTCAGGTCAGTTAAATGGCATTATCAATACAGAAGGATTTGGTATTCAGAGCACAGAAGACAGATTAAATTTATTGTACCATGGCAAAGCAAGTTTTGAAATAAAAAATTTAAATACAGAGATGGTACAAAGTAAGGTGAGCATTCCAATACATGTATAAACAATAACAAATGAACACGTACAAAGCCATTATAATTGATGATGAACGTTTAGCACGTAACGAACTGAAAAAATTATTGCAGGAATTTTCTGAGATAGAAGTAATAGCAGAAGCGGCTAATGCAACAGAAGGGATAGAAAAAATCGAAGAGCTAAATCCTGATATTGTTTTCCTGGATATACAGATGCCCGGTAAAACAGGTTTTGATATGTTGCAGGAATTAGACAGGGCACCCCATGTCATATTTACCACAGCATACGATGAATATGCATTAAAAGCATTTGATGTAAATGCGTTGGATTATTTAATGAAGCCAATAGAGCCTAAGCGGCTGGCAGATGCGTTACAAAAATTACAACAGGCAGAAGATAAAGAAATAGCGTCGCAAACTTACAACAGGGGCTTATTAGGAGAGCATGACCAGGTATTTGTGAAAGACGGAGAAAGTTGCTGGTTCGTTAAATTATCGGATGTGCGTTTATTTGAAAGCGTAGGCAATTACGCCAAAGTGTTTTTTGCAGGCAACAAACCTTTGATCTTAAAATCATTAAATGCTTTAGAAGAACGGCTCGATGAAAGAGTGTTTTTTCGTGCTAACCGTAAGCATATTGTGAATATGCGCATGATAGAAAAAATAGAACCTTATTTTAACGGAGGATTATTGTTAGAAATAAAAGGGGGAGATAAAGTAGAAGTAAGCCGCAGGCAAGCTGTTAAGTTTAAAGAGATGATGAGCCTGTGATGCTGAAAGCTAACGCTTAATGCAAAAAAAGATATTACAAGCGTTTCGCGTTAAGCATTGGGCATTTTGCCGCTATGCTTTTAGCACAGGAATTGAATGTACAGCCGCAGCCATTTGCTTAATAAGTGACGGATCTTTTTCAATGGCATTTCCTGCAACAATTATATCGGCACCTGCTTTACAATTCAGGTAAGCTTTTTCAGGTTCAATGATACCGCCACCAACTATTAAAGGTACGCTGATAGATTGTGCTACTTTTTCTATCATACTTTCCGTTATAGGTCGTTTTGCCCCGCTGCCTGCATCCATATATATCAGGTCCATTCCCAACATTTCACCAGCCATTGCGGTGCACATAGCTATTTCATTTTTATCAGCAGGTATCGGACTTGCATTTGAAATATAAGAAACAGTAGTAGGTGCGCCGCCATCGATTACCATATAGCCTGTTGGCATAACTTCTAGTCCACTTTTTTTTACAATTGGTGCTGAAACTACATGCTGGCCGATCAATAATTCAGGATTACGGCCACTTATTAGTGACAGGTATAATAATGCGTCGGCATATTTACTTACTTGAGAAGGACTGCCGGGAAATAAAATAGTAGGAATATTGCAACTGCGTTTGATGAGCTGAAGGCATTCATCAAGATAATTAGAGATAACTAAACTGCCGCCAACAAAAAAATAATCTACCTCGGCAGCTACAGATAATTCAATTAACTGTTCCATATTACTATCGTTAACCTTATCTGGGTCAACTAAAACGGCAAAGGACTTTTTGCCCTGTAGCTTGCGGCTTGTTAAAGAATTATATATTGCGTTTGTTCTCAACTGATTATCGTTCATACAAAAATAAGGTAATTTTGCTTATGGATATTTCAACTGAAATATGGTTTAAGACTGCCCGAAGTGGTGGCAAAGGTGGTCAAAACGTGAACAAGGTTGAGACCATGGTAGAAGGCTACTGGGATATTGCAGCATCTGAACTTATTTCGCCTTCACAAAAAATATTGATAAAAGAAAAACTGGCTAATAAAATTAATGCAAACGGATATTTATTAGTAAAGAGTCAGACAGAAAGATCTCAGCTTGGCAATAAGCAGGAAGTGATTCGAAAGATGAACAAGCTAATTGAAAAAGCATTGATCGTTCCTAAAAAAAGAAAACCCACTAAACCCGGTAAAGCTGCAAAAGAAAAAAGGATCAGCACTAAAAAGAAGACCGGA
>JABDBG010000073.1 GCA_013288745.1 Bacteroidota bacterium | reverse complement strand
TTAAACATATACAAAATGGCAAGCCAATTTATATCATCGGCCATTCACTCGGCGGACCAATGATCGTAAAGTTAGTGGCAGATAATCCATTTACGTTTTCCGGTATGGTAATATTAGCCGGCTCTGTAGATCCTGCAGAAGAGGCCCCCGAAAAATGGAGAGGTTTTTTAAAGAATAGTGGCTTGCAATATTTGTTACCCGGAGCATTCGGGCCGAGCAATAAAGAAATATGGTACTTGAAAAAAGACCTTCCCCCTTTATCAAAACAATTTGCTTCTATTACTTGTAATGTATGGATAGTACATGGAAACAAAGATAAATTTGTACCTGTTGGCAATGCTGCTTATGCTAAAAAAATGTTGGTAAATGCAAAAAGCGTGAGTGTTACTATATTAGATGGCGCACCCCATTTTATTCCGTGGGCACCCTGGTATGTAGATGTAAAAAAGATTTTATTGCAGTTACATGGAACTATGACGCAGACAGGTATGTTACCTGAGTAGTTTTTCTTCTCTTAAATATTTTACTGCAAAATTACTTTTTGTGTTGTCGATGCATTACTACCATGTATTTTCAAAATGTATATTCCTCGTGGAAAATTCTCTGTAGAAATAATCGTTGTTGTTTCAGCGGCAATTGTTGAGATAATATTTTTATATATTAATTGTCCTAAAATAGTAAACATTTCGATTTCTACATTATCATTATTAATTTCACTTTCTACGTTAATCTGGCTGGTGGCAGGATTGGGAAATATAGACAAAGGTGCGGCATCAATACTAAAATTGTTATTTGATATGTCATAAAATACATTGCCAACAGACATTATTTTTATGCGTCCCTTAGTGGTAAAATATATTGGGCTTTTGTTTATACTTATTTGTGCGCTACCACTATTAGGAACGTTTGATAATAAGGTATAGGGAAATGTTAGTCCGCCATCAACCGACAAAAGAATATTTACATTACTGCAATTAACGGGTAAAGCTGTTGTTCCGGCAGGATTCCACTTAACCGTATAATTTTCTCCTTCGGTCCATTTTATATTTGCGGCATCGGGGTAAGTAACTATAAAGGGACCAGACCCTCCATCTACCGTTACAGATGTTCCTGCATAACAAACTCCACCGCCACTTGCCCTGTTATCTCTTGCTGTCAATCTGAAAAGCATTGTACGTCCATAGGCCGGTAATATTTCGCCTATAGTTGTTGTATTATTTATTACATCACTAAGCTGAGGAAAATAACGATAGGGTGAATCAACCGGAAGAAAAGAACGAAAGATTGGCGCATCGAGATGAGGGTTATTCCATGTGCCATTCGGACCACCGACATTAACTTGTTCCCAACAATACGTTAATACATCACCGTCAGGATCAGTTGCACTTCCTGTTAAAACAAACGGTGTTGATAAAGGAATGGTATACGCCGCTCCTGCATTTGCCACCGGTGCATTATTTGAAGTAGGGCTCTGCGTTGGACAAGTATTACCCGGTCCGTTGATAGCATACTGTTCTATCTCATCGAAATTAACTCCATTAAAATAGGGATCGCTGTGTAACTGCAAATTATCGCTACCGCAAAGGCCGCCGCCAACCGGCCCTTCCGCATAAGCCATAATAGTGCTGCCGCTTCCCGGTTCATCATTTGTTGTGTTTGATTCTTGTCCGCTACAAAAACTTATTTGTGAATTAAACGGATGGTGTGCATTAAATTCATGGCCGATCTCATGCGCCACATAATCAATGCTAAATGGGTCTCCAACCGGATTAAGAAGCCCTGTTACACTTGAAGCTTTGAGCCCAGACTGACAGACAACTCCAACGTCTGATAAACCTCCGCCGGTTGTTGTAAATGTTTGTCCAACATCATAGTTAGCATCTCCAATGCTATCATCAATAACAGTCTGGCTTTGCATCAATAAAATCGGAGAAGTGTTGCTGCCATTATCAGTAAACGGTTCCGTAGCAACATTTGTAAAAATAATTTTATTCTCTTGTGCAACCATCACAAAATGTATTGCAAGTTCCGTTTCATAAACACCATCAACCCTATTCACCGTTGTAAGTATTGCAGACAATGCCTGTGCCGTAGATGGTGCTGATAATCCTGTTGCTGCCGCAGCATATTCTGCACTACATGCAACAGCTAAACGATACGTAAGCAGCTGTGGGCCGATGCATTGAGGGCCCGATAATATTTGTACCGGTCTTTCAGAACTAAATATTGTTCCTATATCTTTTAATGCTGGTTCTGTAAAAGTTCCTGTTTGATCTATATCTGATTTGAAATATGAAATGTAGGCTGTTTTATCTCCCTGCACATAAGGATCAATAAAAACAGATCCTGTTTTATGAGATAAAATCATCGCATGAAAACCAAAGGCCGTCCAGTCTAATTTGATCGTTGCGGTACTGTCATCGATCCCCTGTCCTGTATATGTTTGTAAACCGGGAAACTTTGACGCAAGTGAAGTTTCCATAACTGCGCTTTCCCAAATACGAAACCTGCTGATCGTACCATCAGGCATTGGTATTTCTATTGTGGGTGCATCGTTGTACTTGTTTATTTTTTTTTCTGTCGGAAGTGTTTTAAAAAAATTAAGCAATCCTAAAGTATCTAAAGATAAGTTCCTGCTTTTTTGCGGTATTGCTGTTCTTGTTTCTCCGGGATTAATCTGGCGGGCTGCTATATCTGTAAAAAATCCTATCTGCGCATTTGAAAAAAAGGCAGTAAATAAGAAAGGGAGACAAGCAATAAATTTTTTAGATCCTTGTTTCATTACAGGTTAACATTTCGCTATAAAGGTAGAAACAATATAATGCAAAGCAATATTGTTATTCATAAGAAGATATTATTGCGGAGTAAAAAGCTGCCTGTTAAGGATTGTGAGATAGCTGTGGTTTTTTCTTTCTAAACCTGACAGTCTTCTGTGTATAATCATGCGTTAAAACACTGATATTGCCATCTACTTCTAATACGCAAAGGTCTACTTGTTTAATTCCTTCTACACCATGTTCGCGGATCGCTCTTTCTAATTCATCGGCAGACATCATCGCTTCTCTTAATCCTGTATTTAATATGGTACCGTCATGTATCAAGATTATTTTTTCACCTTGAACCAACTTGCTTAGAGCGGGAGATATTCTCAAAAAGAATTTGAACAGGTAATTACAAACAAACAAACCCAATGCAGCACACATACCCCCCGGTAGAGTCGTATCATCTCCAACCATGGCATTTTGTACACTATTGCTTATTAAGAGGATGAAGACAAGATCGATCACAGATAATTGTGCTAGTTCTTTTTTCCCAAACAATCTTATAGCAATGATTATGAAAAGATATATGGCAACGGATTTGCCGGCAATAATCAGGTAATGTAAAGCAAGTTGCATAATACTGTTTTTTATTTTTTATCAATCTAATGCCTGTAAGTTACTCATATTAACAATTAATGATTTGTTATTACCTTTCTTATCAAAAAAAATCTTTAAAATGTAAGTTTTACTAAATTGCGGGTATAAATTATTTTTTATGGAAGAAATGGAAGTTCCTACGGAAGGTTTGCATGAGCAAATTAATGAAAAAGCAGGCGAAGCCTTTGAAAAGAAAGAAATGAAATGGGTATTATTTGTTGCTATCTCAACTGCATTGATGGCTGTATTTGCAGCAATTGGTGGGTTAACCGCGGGTCATTATTCTGATGAAGCGATGATAAAACAAATTAAAGCTTCGGATCAGTGGGCTTTTTTTCAGGCAAAAGGTATCAAGGCAGATATACGTACGTTGCAGCCTACTGCTTTTCCTAACAGCACACCTGCAGATTCTTTAAAGAAAGAGCAGGCACTTATAATGGAAAAAGCCAAAAGCTATGAAGAAGAGTCAGAAGCTGA
>JABDBG010000072.1 GCA_013288745.1 Bacteroidota bacterium | reverse complement strand
GTACATATATCCGGGATAGACCTGATACGCAATAACGACGGTTCTTTTTATATATTGGAAGATAACCTTCGTACGCCAAGCGGTGTTAGTTATATGTTAGAGAACAGAGAAATAACCAAAAGGTTGTTCCCAGATCTTTTGCCAAATAATAATGTACGCAGTGTAACCGAATACCCGAGCCTGTTGTATAAGAATTTAGTTTCTATGTCACCAAGACAAACAGTGAATCCTACGATCGTTCTGTTAACGCCGGGCATCTATAATTCAGCTTATTTTGAACATACCACTTTAGCAAGACTAATGGGTGTTGAGCTGGTAGAAGGAAGTGATCTTGTGGTAGACAACCACCGCGTTTACATGAAAACTACTTCGGGTTTACAACAGGTGGATGTTATTTACCGCAGGGTAGATGATGATTATTTAGATCCTTTAATGTTCAACCCTACCAGCGCATTGGGCGTTGCGGGTTTAATGAGTGCATACCGCAAAGGAAATGTTGCCATTGTAAATGCAGTAGGAACGGGTGTTGCAGATGATAAAGCTATTTATTCTTTTGTGCCTGCAATGATCAGGTATTATTTGAACGAAGAGCCGGTATTAAAAAATGTACCTACTTATCAATTAGGAAAAGAAGAAGAAAGAGAACATGTATTCGCCAATATTGAACAAATGGTCATTAAAAAAAACCAATGGAAGTGGCGGATATGGTATGTTGATGGGCAGCGCAGCTACTCCGGAAGAAATAATTGATTATAAAAAAGAAGTATTGTTAGATCCAAGACAATTTATCGGACAACCGATCATTAATCTTTCCTCTGCACCTTGTTATATGAATGGAAAAATGCAACCAAGAAGGGTTGATCTTAGGCCATACGCATTGTGCGGACCGGATGGTATTGAAATAGTTCCAGGTGGATTAACAAGGGTTGCATTGACCGAAGGATCAATGGTTGTAAATTCATCACAAGGTGGTGGCAGTAAAGATACATGGGTGTTAAGTCCGCTTGCAGAGCCTCCGGTACAATAAATAAAATGTTGAGTCAAAAATAAATAATAATCTCTGCACCCTCCTGGTCGGGGGCGAATAAAAAAACCACAATGCTAAGTAGAGTTGCCGATAGTTTATACTGGATGAGCCGTTACATGGAACGGGTAGATGGTATTTTAAGAATGCTGAAAATTAATTACGCATCGTCGCAGGATGATATTCAGGAGTTTTCCTGGAAACCCGTTTTAAAGATCTTTACTTATTTGGAAGATGATGAAATAGATGCATTGGCACCTAATACGCGCGAAGTTTTATTATTCATGGTTACCGGAAAAGACAATCCGAATTCAGTTTTAAATATCGTTACACTGGCAAGAGAAAATGGCAGAAGTGTGCAGGATCACATTACAAAAGAAATGTGGCAGTGCTTAAACGATTTTTACCATAGTATCAGAGAAGACAGGTTAAATTTTTTATTGGAAAAAGATGATCCGATCACGGTATTGGATAGTTTGATCAGACAGGGGCTTTTGTATTTTGGAACAACGGATGTCACCATGGCGCGCGGTGAAGGCAACTCTTTTATCAGCATCGGTAAATTTTTGGAAAGGGCTATTCAGTCTACTGATATTTTAGATGTAAAATTTAGTAACCTTAATTACGAGCTGGATAAAACAGCAGATACTACTTATTGGAAATATTTGCTGATGTCGATCTCCGGTTATGAATTGTATTTACGTACATACCGTGATGGTTTTGAAGCAAGGCACGTGGTGGAACAAATTGTATTGAATGAACAATTTCCAAGATCAGTAGTATATTCTATTAATCAGTTGCACAGGTATTTTGAACGTTTAAAGAGCGATAAAAATAAAACAGATTTTGACCAGATCGATTTTATGATCGGTAAGTTCAAAAGCAGGATCAAATTTTCTACTTCCAATTCAATTATACAAGAAGGGCTGCATCATTTTTTAACGGAGACAAAAACGGGGTTGTTTGAAATTGGTAAAAGTATAAGTCATAATTATTTCGCTGTTTCATAATAACATCATTTAAATAAAAGAAGAAATTATGCCACGTTTTATCATACATCACGTAACAAAATACACCTACGCAGAACCTGTTAGAGACAGCGCTAACCAGATCATGCTATTCCCTTTGCATGATCAATACCAGGAACTGATGAGTCAGCAACTGGTGATCACAGGCTATCCTAATATCGAAAGGTATATTGATTATTACGGCAATGAAACTGGCACTTTTATGTATTTAGATGCGCACAGCGAATTGCTGATCGATTCAAAAATAGAAATTGTTACCAAGCCAAGATTGATGCCTGTCGTTGATATTGCGATAGATAAACAATGGGAATATTTAGAACAGATCAAGTACATTGTCCCTTTTATCGATTTTTTAAAACAAGAAACCTTCCACAGCATCACCGAAGTAAAAGAAATTACTGATCCGCAGTTCTGCAAAAAATATTCTGTTTTTGAAGCTGCTGAAAGATTGAACGAATATGTGTTCCAAAATTTTCAATACATAAAAGGAGTTACTAATACAGAAACAACGGTTGACGAAATATGGAAATTAAAAGCCGGCGTTTGCCAGGATTTTGCGCATGTATTATTATTGATGCTGCGTAATATCAATATTCCTGCAAGGTACGTGAGTGGTTATGTTTGTCCGTTAGATAAAGATCTTCGCGGCGAAGGCGCAACACATGCATGGGTAGAAGCGTATATTCCTTTTTATGGCTGGTTAGGATTAGACCCAACTAATAATTGTGTAGTAAATGACCTTCATGTACGATTGGCGATTGGCAGAAGCTTTACGGATTGTTCCCCCGTCAAAGGAACATACAGGGGTACTGCAAAACAAGTGTTGGAAGTGGGTGTTTCTGTTTCTTACGAAGATGGTATTGCGCCAATGAAATTAAATACTACTTTAAAAGCACAGCCACAGCCGCTGACAGCTAATGCCAATAACAATAATCCAACCAGCAATTCTTATAGACTGCATGTTGAAATGCAAAAACAGCAGCAACAACAGCAGCAACAATAATTTATTCTTCAATAATTGTTTCAGGTAAATTTTTACTTTCATAACCGCAATTACCACATTGATAAACATGCTCTGGCGCAATAGAATAGCTAGAAAATAACCAGGTAAGGATAGCGGTTACGAAATTAGTTACACCCCGTTTTGCAATATATTTAAAATCATGCGCGCCGCAAATTGGACAAGTAGCCCCTTTCATGTACTCTTCATCAAATTGCTCCAATAATTTTCTTGCCCTTGCTTCGTCTTTATCTTTTACTACTAGTTTTATTCCGCCAATCGCATTGGTCAATAAAGGATCGATTGTTACCGTGTATTCATCTTTTAAATAACATTCTACTCCGAACGCTTGTAGTTTTGTTAATGTCAGATTGGCTGAAAAATAATCTCCGAAAGCACGTATAACAATTAGTTCCATTGCAAAAACTTTAATTAAAAAAGTCTCCTCAATTGAGGAGACCTACACTTTATGTTCGGTTGGTTAGTACGTTTAATTATTCAACATCAACGGCATCACTAACATTAATAACTCTTCATTTGGTTCAACTTCAGTTGGTTTAATGATACCGGCTTTTGTAGAAGTGCTTAGCTCCATTACCACATCATCTGTTTCGCTGGCATTTAGCATTTCGATCAGGAACTTAGCGTTGAATGCGATCTGCAGATCTTCCCCGTCATACTGGCAAGACATACGCTCGTTCCCCTCAAAGCTAAAATCAACATCCTGTGCAGCTAATTGTAATTCGCTACCGCTGATGCTCAATGCTACCTGGTTCGTACTCTTATTACTAAAAATACTTACGCGGCGCAAAGCACTTTGAAAATCGCTTTTGCTAACGGTCATTTTATATGGATTATCCAACGGTATAACAACTTTATAATCCGGGAAACGTGCGTCTATCAAACGACAAACTAATTCTGTTCCACCATGTACTACAAATAAATGATTGCTATTGTAAGATACCTTAAGCTCGTCGTCATTATCAGGCAAAGCGCTCTTCAATAAGTTCAATGGTTTTTTAGGAACGATGAATGTGTCTGTTTTAGGACAGCTTACATCTGTTCTTCTGTAACGAACCAATCTGTGTGCGTCTGTTGCAACACAGGTAATTCCTTTTTTATCCAATTCAAAAAACACACCTGTCATTGCGGGACGAAGGTCATCATTGCTAACAGCAAATAATGTTTTGTTGATCGCCGTTACCAAGGCAGAAGAGCTCATGGTAAAAGCATTAGAATCATCCGCTACAGGTTCTTTAGGAAAGTTATCCGGATTTTCGCCCATCACTTTATACTTACCGTTATCACTTGCTATTTCAACAGCAAAGTTTTTATCGATCGTAAATGTTAACGGTTGTTCCGCTATATTTTTTAATGAGTCCATCAAAATTTTTGCAGGGATACAAACGCGGCCACTTTCTTTTGCTTCAATATCAAGGTGCACTTTCATTACTGTTTCCAG
>JABDBG010000071.1 GCA_013288745.1 Bacteroidota bacterium | reverse complement strand
CAGAAAGTTGAAACTGCATATCGCTTATTTTAGTGAAGTTAAGGTACGATAATTATTGTCTGCATAAGCGATTAATAAGATCCTTATGTTGCGGATATACTTTTATCAGGTCTGCAGCTTTTGCCAATTCAAAATCATCAAAATCAAAACCCGGCGCCACGGTACATCCAACAAAACTAAAATCGCTGCCGGTTGCAGGCTCACTGGCAAACCAGCAACCCGAAGGCACTACATGCTGAAAGGTTTGTGCATGGCTGATATCACTTCCCAATTTTATAGTTTCTAAATTTCCGTTGATATGGATCACATATATATTCATCGGCCCTCCTGCATAGAAGTGCCAGCATTCATCACTTTTAATTTTATGGAAGGCTGAAAAATTCCCCTGCTCTAATAAAAAATAGATCGCCGTTGAAATATTTCTCTCTCCCGCAAACCTTCTTGATAATACTTGCTGTGGGATCGTTTGCATGCAACGATATGTTTCTTTGTAATAACCACCTTCAGGATGAGGTTGCATGGTATATCTTTGGACTAACTGATCGGCGGTTACTGCTAACATTTCTTATTAATTAAAGGCTGTAAAAAACTACAATGTATGATAATATTTTTTAGATAAAATCCGTATTTTTAAAAACCTTTTATAATAATTATAAACCTAATAAATGTCTAACAAAGAAATCATCAAGCTCGGACAAATTGAAGTTAAATTTTTGCTGGAAGCAAAAGATACCAATAACGCTATCGCTACATTTGAATTTCTTGTTCCGGTAGGAGCAAAAGTTCCCATTCCTCATTCGCATGAAAGCTATGATGAGATCGTATATGGATTGGAGGGCATTATTACTTATACGGTAAACGGTAAGGCGATAGAAGTTGGTAAGGGAGAAACGCTTTTCATTCCACGTGGTGCGGCACATGGTTTTAATAATTTGCATCAGCAAGATGCTAGAGGTCTTGCTGCGGTTACACCCGCATTGGTCGGCCCTGATTTTTTTAAAGAAGTAGGTGCGCTTATTGCTGCAGGAGGACCTCCTGACGTTGAAAAATTAAAAGTAATTTATTCAAAGTGGGGATTGAAACCTTCTATGCCATAAACGTGCAAGAAATAATTATTTAAGTCTGCCATTTTTGTACATCTTCAATCGGATAATATTTATTACTAATTAATTTAGTATTCTTATATTTGTTGTCCAATGTATGCGATAGTAGATATAGAAACCACGGGAGGCCATGCTTCAGCAAATGGCATTACTGAAATTGCCGTATACATTCATGACGGTACACGAGTGGTGAAGCATTTTGAATCGCTTATCAATCCACAACAAAATATTCCCCGTTATATCACAGCCTTAACAGGTATTGATAATTATATGGTGCAGGATGCGCCGGCATTTGATGAAATTGCTGAAACGCTTTTTGAGCTTTTGAAAGACAATATATTTATTGCGCACAATGTAAACTTCGATTACTCTTTTATTAAGCACCAGTTAAAGAACGAAGGCTATGATCTTACTACAAAAAAATTATGCACGGTTCGTTTAGGCAGAAAAATATTTCCAGGATTACCATCCTATAGTTTAGGAAATCTTTGTCGCTCTTTAGATATTAAGATTGATAACAGGCATCGGGCAGATGGAGATGCAAAAGCAACTGTTAAATTATTTGAACTGTGTATAGCAAATGGTGGACAAGCACATATTGATCTGATGTTAAAGAAAACATCTTCCGAACAATGGCTGCCACTGCATTTGCAGAAATCTGATATCACAAAACTACCATCGGCTCCCGGTGTGTATTATTTTCATGACAATAAAAATAAGATCGTGTATGTTGGTAAAGCGATCAATATTAAAAAAAGAGTAAGCAGTCATTTTACACAAAATGATCCTGATAAAAAAAGACAAAACCTTGTTAGGACTGTTCATAAAGTAACCTGTAAAGAATGTGCCAGTGAATTAGAAGCAATCGTTTTGGAAAGTGCAGAGATAAAAAGATTGTGGCCGCGATATAATAAGAGCCAAAAGCAACCCGTACAAAAATTTGGTTTGTATATGTTTGAAGATGGCCGTGGATATATGCGTTTAGCGATCGATAAAAAAAAGAAACAATTACCCGCGCTATACAATTTTAATTTGTTGCAGGAAGGATTGGTGCTGCTTAAAAAAATGACCGAGGAATTTGAACTCAACCATAAATTATGTTTTTTAGATAAAACACCTTTTGCTGTAACTGAGCTAGAATTGATAGATGAGCCTGCAACATATAACCATAAAGTAGCAAAGGCTGTAAAAGCACTGGATGAACAGTTACCTACATTTGCGGTCATAGACAATGGCATCCGAGAAAATGAAAAATTATGTTTATTGATCGAACGGGGAAGTTTTTGGGGAATGGGTTATTTACCTGCAGATATATCCATCCGATCCAGCCAGGAACTAAAAGATTATTTAAATCCATATACAGATAATGATTATATCCGAAACAGCATCTATTCCTTTGTGGAAGCCAATCCGGATAAGAAGTTCGTGCTTTAAATAAATGCCTGTAATTATTCTATTTTTTGTTTCCTTTCCCGCTATTATATTCGCAGCCAATTAATAAATATCAACGAAATACATATGTCATTTGTTCAGCAGATCTCGCAAAAATTAAACATTAAGCCACAACAGGTACAGGCAGTAATAGACCTTTTAGAAGAAGGTTCAACCATTCCGTTTATAGCTCGTTACCGTAAAGATAAAACCGGTGCGTTGGATGAAGTACAAATTCAGCATATACAAGAAGAAGCAAAATTTTTGACGGAGTTTACCGAGCGCAAGTTCTTTATAGAGAAAACGATCATCGAACAGGAAAAGATGACCGATGCCATACAGGAAAAATTAGATAGCGCAACAACAATAGCACAGCTCGAAGATATTTACCTGCCCTTTAAACCAAAAAGAAAAACAAAAGCGCAAACTGCAAGAGAAAATGGTTTAGAGCCTTTGTCTGTTTTGTTGTTAGAACAAAAAGAGATCGATCTTATTGCAGAAGCATCTAAATTCATTACGGATAAAGTGTTGGATGGTGATGCAGCTTTACAAGGTGCAAGAGATATTATCGCGGAACAAATTAATGAAAATGCCGAAGTAAGGGCTAAACTGCGTCATCTATTCGAAACAACCGCCACCTTGCAGAGTAAAGTAATCACCGATAAAGAAACAGAAGGCGTTAAGTATAAAGATTATTTCGATTTCTCGGAGCCTATATCAAAAGTTCCGTCACACAGGATATTAGCCGTATTGCGTGGATTCTTAGAAGGATATTTACGTATTGCAATTTCTCCTGAAGAAGAAGTTGGATTAGAAACGATCGAAAGCTTTTACGTAAAAGGAATGAATGCTTGCAGCGATCAAATTAGAAAAGCTGTTAAAGATGCCTATAGAAGATTATTGCAACCGAGTCTTGAAACTGAATGCAGGACCGTATTAAAAAATAAAGCGGATGAAGAAGCCATTAATGTATTTGCGGAAAATTTACGTCAGCTATTATTAAGCTCGCCTTTAGGAAGTAAAAGGATCCTCGCGATCGATCCCGGTTATAGAACAGGATGTAAGGTTGTTTGTCTGGATGAAAAAGGAGAGTTGAAGAAAACAGAACTGATCTTTCCACACGAACATAATCGCGTACAGGCGGAAGAAATAAAGATCAGGCATTTAGTAGAACAATACGGCATACAGGTATTTGCAATAGGAGATGGAACTGCAGGAAGAGAAACAGAACAGTTCATCAAAAAATTAAATTTAGGTCTTCCAGTATTTTTAGTAAATGAAGATGGCGCATCTATTTATTCCGCATCTGAGATCGCAAGGGAAGAATTTCCAAATGAAGATATTACGGTGCGCGGTGCCGTAAGTATTGGCCGCAGGTTGATGGACCCATTAGCTGAATTGGTAAAGCTTGATCCTAAAAGTATTGGTGTAGGCCAGTACCAGCATGACGTTAACCAATTTCGTTTAAAAGAAAGATTAGATGCAACAGTTGTTAGTGCCGTAAATAATGTAGGGGTTAATTTAAATACGGCCAGTAAACATTTACTAAGTTATGTAAGTGGTATCGGAGGAACGTTGGCAGATAATATTATTAAACACAGAAATGAAATAGGCAAGTTCACCAGCCGCAAACAATTATTAAAAGTGCCAAGGTTAGGCGGTAAAGCTTTTGAACAATGCGCAGGTTTTTTGCGTATTACGGAAGGCGAAGATCTTTTAGATGCGAGTGCGGTTCATCCTGAAGCCTATCCGGTAGTGGAGGCGATGGCAAAAGATCTTGGCGTTGAAATAAAAGTAATGATCGGTAAAGAAGAATTATTAAAAAATATCGATGCAAAAAAATATGTTACTGAACAATTGGGTGAGCTTACCATTAAAGATATCATTAACGAATTAAAAAAACCGGGACTTGATCCGCGAAGCGAAGTGCAACAATTTGAGTTTGCCAATATTTACAGTATTGAAGATGCAAAGGTTGGTATGGATGTGCCGG
>JABDBG010000070.1:160-5039 GCA_013288745.1 Bacteroidota bacterium | reverse complement strand
CATGGAAAATGAAAAGTTAAAACCAAAAAGTAAAACAACAATTAAACAATCGTGCAATTAAACTATTAAATAGTTATTTCTCCTTTGAACACTAATTCAGCAGGCCCGCATAACCAGATATTCGAGAACTCGTCGTCAACTGTTTTATCGAATTCAACACTTAAATGTCCGCCGGGTGTTTTTACTTCTACGCGGTTAAAGCCATTGTCGTTATGTGCCGATATCAGTGCAGCTGCTGTTACGCCTGTGCCGCAGCTTAAGGTTTCGTTTTCCACGCCACGTTCGTAAGTGCGTACAAAAATGGTATCGTTACCTAATGTTTCTACAAAGTTTACGTTGATCCCTTCTTTTTTATATTCAGGACTATAGCGTATTTCCCGGCCGGCTTCAAACACATCTATTATTGCAGCATCCGGAACTAATTTTACATAATGTGGCGAGCCTGTATTGATAACGGCCCAGGACGTATGTTGCTCAATAGTTGATACGTCTTTCATTTTTAAACGAATGTTATGATCGCTTTCTATTTCTGCTTTATGTTCACCATCAACCGCCCAAAAATTATACATGCCTTTATGGATACCTACTTCGTGTGCAAATGCAACGAGGCATCTGCCACCATTGCCGCACATGCTACTTTCATTGCCGTCAGCATTATAATAGATCATTTCAAAATCATAACCTGCTTTTTCACCTAATAACATCAGCCCGTCTGCACCAATACCAAATCTTCTGTCACAAATATTTTTTATTTGTTCGGTTGTTAATGTCGGGATATCTTTTTTACGATTGTCAAGAATTACGAAATCATTTCCTGTTCCCTGGTATTTAAAAAAAGTTAGTGTCATGATCAGTTTAAATATTTGCGTTAGTTATATTTTCTAAAGAATGTTTGATTAATTTCTCAACAGCTGCGGCGCCATCTTTTGAAAACTCTTTTGTAATGCGGTTGGCAACGATTACATTCAGACTTAAACAATGATGCCCTAATAATTTGCCTAAACCATATATCGCCGAGGACTCCATTTCAAAATTAGCGATTTGATGGTTACCAAAACGAAAGGTTGTCAGCATATCGATCAGATCCGGATAGGCGAGGCCCAATCTTAATACCCTGCCTTGCGGTCCGTAAAAACCGGGACAAGTCACCGTAATTCCCTGGTGGTAACCCTTTACAAAATGCTTGAGCAAATTTACGCTGGCCATGCTAATGTAAGGAGAAATATTTCCTGTAATTAATTGTGTATGGGTTTGAAAGGCTTTGAGTAAATACCTTTCTTCTTCATTATTTCTAAGGCGATAAAAATGTAAAACATTATCTAAGCCCAGAGCATAAGTGCCTGCAACAAAACTATCAACAGGTATATCTTTTTGTAAAGAACCTGATGTGCCAAAACGAATGATATTTAATTGTGTGAATGCATCTTTTACCGTCCTTGTTTCAAGATCAATATTGGCTAAAACATCCAGTTCGTTCATCGCAATATCAATATTATCGGGACCGATACCTGTGCTTATACAACTGATCCTTTTTTTGCCGATATAGCCGGTATGGGTGATAAATTCGCGGTGCTGATTTTTGAATTCTATTGTATCAAAATGTTTGCTTACTTCTTTTACCCGATCGGGATCGCCAACGGTAATGATGGTAGTAGCTATTTCTTCCGGACGGCAGTCTAAATGATAAATAGCGCCACGGCTATTTAGGATCAATTCAGAGGCTGCGATACTACTCATAACATGATTTTGAAGAAGTTACAGTATAATTTGGCCCCACAGTAGCAGTGCCGAAATTTTTATTTTTGTTTAAAAATACCTTATTTTCGCAACTCTATAAAAAAGGTCCTGTGGCCGAGTGGCTAGGCAAAGCTCTGCAAAAGCTTCTACAGCGGTTCGAATCCGCTCGGGACCTCACTTCAACCTTATCCCTCTCTTTATGGAGAGGGACTTTTTTAACTACTATGCTACCAAAATATTTAACCAAGATCGGCCTTGCTGCCTGTATTTTATTAGTTATTTCCTGCTTTTTACCGTGGACCTATTATGCGGATATTGATAAAACTTTTACAGGCTTTTACTCAGAACAAAACAGCTATGGCAAACCGGGGTATTTCCTGCTTCTATTAACTGTACTGATATTTATTTGTATGCTGGTGCCCAAGATATGGGCCAAACGAACCAATCTTTTTTTATCTGCGCTTGCCGTAGGATACGCAATTAAAACTTATATACTTTTTACTTCCTGTTATAACGCTTATTGCCCTGAGAAGAAAATTGGTATTTACCTGATGTTCATTTCAACAATCATGATGCTGGTATGTTCAGCGTTTCCAGATATGAAATTAGACGAAAAGAAAAAATAAGATTAAAAAAAATCAAAAAAAACAAAATTGGAAAATAAAAAAATCCCAAACTGATCATCGCAGTTTGGGATTTGTATTTTGGGATTTGAAATTTAATTCTTCTTTATTTCCTTAGCCCAGGCATCTTTTAACGTAACTGTTCTGTTGAACACTAATTTATCTGCAGACGAATCTCTATCTAAACAAAAATATCCTTTGCGGATAAATTGATAGGGCGTTGCCAGATCTGCCGTTTTTAAAGATGGCTCAACATATACCGTATTCAATACCTGTAAAGAATCAGGGTTTAGATATTCCTTAAAATCTCCTGTTTGGTTATCTGGTTCTTCCACTTTAAATAAACGATCGTATAAACGAACTTCTGCTTTAACGGCATGTTGCACGCTTACCCAATGAATAGTCCCTTTTACGCTGATGCCGCTTGTATCACTTCCACTTTTACTCTCAGGAATATAGGTTGCATGAACTGCTGTTACATTTCCGTTCGCGTCTTTTTCAAATCCTTCGCATTTTACAATGTAAGCGCTCTTTAAACGAACTGCAGCGCCAGGCGCTAAACGGAACCATTTTTTTGCAGGCACTTCCATAAAATCTTCGCGTTCGATCCAAAGCTCTTTGCTGAAGGGAACTATCCTTGTTTCACCCGCTTCTAATCCGCTTTCGCTATTGAAATCTTCTGTTTGTCCATCAGGATAATTGGTGATAATTAATTTCACCGGGTCTAATACTGCCATCACTCTTTGTGCCGTTTTGTTTAAGTCTTCGCGTACACAAAATTCCAGCAGACTAAAATCGATCATATTATCTCTTTTTGCAACACCGATCTTGTCGCAAAAATTACGGATGCTTTCAGCAGTAAATCCTCTGCGGCGCAAACCGCTGATCGTTGGCATGCGTGGATCATCCCAGCTTTGTACATGCTTATCATTTACGAGTTGCAACAATTTGCGTTTGCTCATTACCGTGTAGGTCATGTTCAATCTTGCAAATTCATATTGCTTAGATGGGAAAATATTTAATTTTTCAATGAACCAGTCATATAATTGATGGTGCGGTATAAATTCTAATGTACAAATGCTATGTGTAATATTTTCGATGCTATCGCTTTGTCCGTGAGCAAAATCATACATCGGATAGATGCACCATTTATCTCCTGTGCGGTGATGGTGTGCTTTTTTGATACGATAGATGATAGGATCGCGCATGTGCATGTTAGGTGCAGCCATATCTACTTTTGCACGCAATACTTTTGCACCATCTGCAAAAGCGCCGTTTTTCATTTTTTCAAAGAGATCCAAATTTTCTGCAACAGACCTGTTTCTGTAAACGCTATCCATTCCGGGTTCGGTCGGCGTTCCTTTTAATGTGGCAATTTCTTCAGCCGTAGAATCATCTACGTAAGCCAGACCTGCAGTAATTAATTTAACTGCCAATGTATATAACTGATCAAAATAATCTGAGGCGTAAAATTCGTTGGCCCAATTAAATCCTAACCACTGAACATCTTCTTTAATGCTGTCAACATATTCGGTATCTTCTGTAACAGGATTGGTATCATCAAAACGAAGATTGGTTTTGCCACCATATTTTAAACCCAGGCCAAAATTCAGGCAAATGCTCTTCGCATGGCCTATGTGTAAATAGCCATTAGGTTCGGGAGGAAATCGTGTTAGGATAGTTTTGTATTTTCCGTTCTTCAGATCTTCTTCAACAATCTCCTCAATAAAATTCAAACTCTTTTCTTCACTCATCATTTTTATTTTGTGTAACAAATTTAAGATAAGGTGCTTACAATACCTGTAGTAAAATGCTTATAAACAGTGTTGTAAATGCGCATACTTCAAATTATTATCCTTAATTTCAATATACAATTTATTCCTTATGGCTCCATGGATCATATACGCATTATTGTCTGCATTCTTTGCAGCATTAACCGCCATATTTGCAAAAGTTGGACTTAAAGATGTTAACTCAGATGTAGCTACTGCTATAAGAACCGGGATTATTTTGCTGATCACCTGGGGGATCGTGTTTTTCAGAGGTAAAATAAACGATATATCTGTATTATCAAAAACTAATTGGGTCTTTTTATCCTTATCTGCGATAGCTACCGGGCTATCCTGGCTGTTTTACTACCGGGCTTTACAACTCGGCGAAGTATCACAGGTGAGCGCTATAGATAAGGGTAGTATTGTGTTTACGATACTTTTGTCCTTCCTTTTTTTACGGGAACCGGTCACTTCCAAGATCCTGATCGGAGGTACATTAATATTTATTGGAATGATGGTTATCATCTGGAAATAATAAATGTTTAGACATTAACTATTCGCCAGTCAGTTGAAATTGGGTACTTACCTTTTTGATATCTGTAGCTACCCGTATAATAAAATTAAACTGATCCACGATCGATTTGAATTCGGATAAAGTTTGTTTGGTAGGTGTTTCTAATAAATTTTGCTGTAATTCTTCTCTTCTTTTCAACATTAATTCATTTACTTGTTTGGTGAGGATATTAT
>JABDBG010000070.1:0-150 GCA_013288745.1 Bacteroidota bacterium | reverse complement strand
TCTTTCCTCCTCATTTTTTACCGCAATTGAATTTTGTTCATTCGTTAATGCATCAATGGCTTCCTCAAATTGCGCAGAGGTTGCGGCAATGACCGGTGCAAAATCTTCAGAACTATATTTATTTGCCAATGGTTCGGCATAGTAAGAAAG
>JABDBG010000069.1 GCA_013288745.1 Bacteroidota bacterium | reverse complement strand
CACAAAAATTTTATTGCGAGAACCGATGCCGCAGGCAGGATCGTTAAAGTACTTCGTTTTTTTTATAATAGTCATCAGGGTCCTGAACCTGATGCAACCGGATACAAAGGATTTTATTATCATTTCCTCGATATGAAAACCGGCAAGCGAAGCTGGGAATGCGAATTATCAACCATTGATACTACTTTTTTAATTGCAGGGGCTTTGTCTGCGGCTTGTTATTTTACTGGCGATACAAAAGATGAAAAAGAAATACGGGAATTGGCTGATGCTTTATACCATCGTGTAGATTGGCAATGGGCATTAAATGGTGCTACAACAATTAGTCATGGCTGGCGTCCTGAAACAGGCTTTCTTCCTTATCACTGGGGAGAGGATTATAGCGAGGCAATGTTAATGTATGTATTGGCATTGGCATCGCCTACTTGCTCCATTGATAAAAAGGGCTATCAGGATTGGACTGCTTCATTCAAATTGCGTGAAGCCTACAATATTAAATATTTATACGCCGGTCCTTTATTCATTCACCAGTTCTCACATATGTGGATCGACTTTAGAAAGATCCTGGATGATTTCAATAAAGAATCAGGATTTGATTATTTTGAAAATAGCAAACGCGCCACGCATGTACATCGTGAATATGCTATTGATAATCCAATGGGCTTTGCCTGTTACGGACCAAACTGCTGGGGATTGACTGCGAGTGATGGCCCCGGTCCGGCTTTGCTAAAAATTGATAATAAGGAAGTAACATTTTATGATTATATCGCAAGAGGTGCGCCGTTTGGCCCTGATGACGGAACAATTTCTCCCTGGGGCGTTGTGGCATCATTGCCATTTGCTCCTGAAATTGTGATTGATACGATACGCCATGCCATTGAAAAATTAGAGTTAAAACACCATCGGCTATATGGATTTGATGCAAGCTTTGATCCAATGTATCCTGATACAACAAATAATAAAAATGGATGGGTTTCTCCCTGGAGATTTGGATTGAACCAGGGTCCGATCGTTATCATGATAGAAAATTATGAAACGGAATTGATCTGGAAAATCATGAAGCAATGTCCTTACATTGTTAATGGCTTACGTATTGCAGGCTTTACAGGCGGGTGGTTAGATACAATAAAATAAATCCGGGTACAATAATACTCAATGCGTATTTCTCTGCTCTATAGTTACGTATTATTTCCGTTGGCATTAAAATTGTTTTTATTGTCAAGTTGAAAAAATCTTAAACCACTAAAACAATTGTTATGAAACCATTAGCCATTATTTTGATCGTACTGGGAATTGCAATGCTGATATTTAAAGGATTCAGTTATTCGCAGGAAAAAAATGTAGCCAATATTGGCCCTGTTGAAATAAATAAGACAGAACATAAAACTATAGACTGGCCAATTTATGGAGGAGTGATCGCGCTTGCTGCAGGTGTTGTACTCTTAGTAGTAGATAAAAAGCAAGCGTAGAATAAAATTATTTTATTATGCAGGAATTTATGTTAAATAGATTCCTGCATTTTTATATATAGAACGCAGTTATCTACCTGTGTGCGTAATTAATAATCGTTATAATTTTGGTTTTTACAGATAATAGTTTGTAAATTCATTTTCTAAACGATTGCTATTATGAATAAAACGCTACTGCGTCAGCTCCTGCTGACCGCTTTTTCTATTGCTATGTTTTTCATCGTCAAAGCCCAACCGGCACAAGTAACAAAGACCAACCCCATGAAGGTTTATGTTCATTATATGCCATGGTTTACGGCTCCCGAAAATCCGGGTTCAGGTGTAACAAGTTTTGGTAATGGTAATACCGGTGACTTCAATAAGTGGGGTCCGCATTGGAGTCATGTTAACAGTAATGTTGCCAATCCTGATAATTTTACTACCGTTACGGATTATACAGGTGCGCAGGTACAAACGCGTAATATTTGTGCGCATTTTCATCCGTTGATCGGTCCGTATGACGGACAAGATCCTAACGTAGTTGAGTATCATCTTTTATTAATGAAATTGTCGGGTATTGATGGCGTAATGATCGATTGGTACGGGAAAGCAGGAGATGGTGCTGCTGACGCAGGACCATTGTTAGTTAATTCAAATGCATTAATTAATAAGACAGCAAGCGTTGGAGAGAAATTTGGCCTGGTGATGGAAGATGCTGCATGGGCAGGTATGGGTGGTGCAGATGCAAATGGTAGCTATGCGGTCAATAATTATTTCGGTAATTCACAATACATAAAAGTAGGAGATATGAGAAATGCTCCCGGCACAGGCGCACCATTGGTTTGTGTTTTCGGTCCTCAGCAATTTAAATCTCCCGGTCAATGGAACACGATCCTTAGTGGAAACACCGGAGGATTTTTGCCTTTATACGGACAGTCTTCTCAAATAGGCGCAGATGCAGGCGGCGAATT
The DNA here is from genome assembly GCA_013288745.1 of Bacteroidota bacterium. Taxonomy (GTDB): domain Bacteria; phylum Bacteroidota; class Bacteroidia; order Chitinophagales; family Chitinophagaceae; genus Ferruginibacter. The sequence goes on along the minus strand of JABDBG010000069.1, from coordinate 2,981 downwards.
TGTATGGCCTTATCCTCAGGCAGGACAAGGAGGTTCACCACCGGCATGGTATGCTAATAATGCTAGTTATTATACTAATACCGCAGGGTCTAAAAATGTTGTACTAGGTTCAGCTTATCCTGGCTTTAATGATTTTTATGGAGCAGGAGGTGCAGATCAGGATGGGTTAATTCCTTATACTTATAATGGAACAAGTACCATCACTGCAATGTTATCATTGTGTAATGCTAATAAAGGCGTGTTGGATGGAATACAAATAGCCACATGGAATGATTTCAGTGAAGGAACAATTATTGAACCTACGGTAGAACAAGGATACGCAAATCTGACTGCGATACAAGCATTCACTGGCGTATCCTATACGCAGGCAGATCTTCAACAGGTATATAGATTATTTACTTTAAGAAAAAAATATGCAGGTAATACTACAAAACAATCTCAGTTAGATCAGGCATTTAATTATTTCGTTGCGCTAAATATTCCGCAAGCAAAAGCAGCAATGGATGCAGCAGACGGTGTAAGCAATCCTGCTCCCGTAATTTCCAGCGCTACTACAGCAAGTGGGACAACCAATACTGCATTTAGTTATACTATTACAGCGTCAAATACGCCAACAAGTTTTAGCGCTACAAATTTACCCGCCGGATTATCAATCAATACATCAACAGGGGTAATCAGTGGTACACCAACAACTGCAGCAACTACTACTGTAACGATCGGTGCTACCAATGCAGGCGGTACGGGAAATGGCACACTAACTATTACAATAACTGCACCTGTTGCAGAATCGCCTTACGGAGGAACGGCCGCAACAATTCCGGGAACGATACAAGCAGAAAATTATGATCTTGGCGGACAGGGTGTTGCCTATAATGATGTCGATGCTACTAATACCGGCGGTCAATACAGGCCTACTGAAGGAGTAGATATTGAAGCTACAACAGCACCTGAAACAGGATATGATGTAGGATGGACAGCCACAGGAGAATGGATGAAATATACAGTGAATGTTACTACGGCAGGTGTGTATACCTTACAGGTTAGAGTTGCATGCCCTAATCCGGGCGAAAGCATCCACGTAGAATCCGACGGTGTAAATATTACCGGAAGTATTGCATTGCCGAATACAGGAGGCTGGCAAACTTACCAGACAGTCAATGTTACAACATCAAGTTTAACAGCGGGCCAGCATGTACTTCGCGTATATGAAGAAACCGGAGGCTTTAACCTGGATTACTTCACTTTTGTAGCAGCAGCATCTGCACCGGTAATATCAAGTGCAGCTACAGCGAGTGGTACAACAGGCACAGCATTTAGTTATACGATCACTGCATCTAATACACCAACTAGTTATAATGCAACCGGTTTACCTGCAGGTTTATCTGTAAATACATCAACGGGTGTAATTAGTGGTACACCAACAACCGCAGCAACCTCTACTGTAACAGTTAGTGCAACTAATGCTGGTGGAACAGGAAGTAAAACTGTAACCATTACTATCAATGCAGCAGGAGTAGCACCGGTAATATCCAGTGCAACAACAGCAACGGGTACAGCGGGTACAGCTTTTAGTTATAGTATCACTGCATCTAATACACCAACAAGTTATAATGCAACCGGTTTGCCCGCTGGTTTATCAGTCAATACTTCAACTGGTGTAATAAGTGGTACGCCAACAACAGCAGCAACTTCTACTGTAACTATCAGTGCAACAAATGCAACGGGAACAGGAAGTCAAACATTGTCGATCACCATTAATACGGCTTCTTCAACAGAAACTCCATTCAATGGAACGGCAGCAACAATTCCCGGAACTGTGCAGGCAGAGAATTATGATAACGGCGGACAAGGTGTTGCATACAACGATGCTGAAACCTTAAATCAAGGTGGACAATACAGAACAGCCGATGGTGTTGATATCGAAACAACAACAGATACAGGAGGTGGATACGATGTAGGCTGGACAAATGCCGGAGAATGGATGAAGTATACAGTTAATGTGACTACCACCGGCGTATATACTTTACAAGTAAGATTGGCCTCTCCAAATACAGGCTCAACTTTGCATGTAGAATCAGATGGTGTTAATATTTCAGGAACGATTACAGTACCTAATACAGGTGGTTGGCAAACATGGCAGACAGTAACTGTTACAACACCAAGTCTGACTGCAGGTCAGCACGTATTGCGCATCTATGAAGAAACAGCAGGTTTTAATATTAATTACTTAACCTTTGTTTCAAGCACACCGGTAGCGGCTCCTGTAGTTTCAAGCGCTGCAACGGCAAGCGGTACAACAAGTTCAGCATTTAGTTACACTATTACAGCATCTAATACACCAACAAGTTATAGTGCAACAGGCTTACCGGCTGGTTTATCAGTGAATACATCAACAGGTTTGATAAGCGGTACACCAACAACGGCAGGTACATCAACTGCTACTGTGAATGCGATCAATAGCGGTGGTACAGGAAGCAAAACTGTAACGATCACTATCGCACAAGGTGCAGATCCTGCAGGTGTTGTTACTTGTTTTAAAGCACCGGGAACGATCACTATAGATGGTGTTATATCTGAAACAGGTTGGAACCTGAATAAATCAGTGACCAAAGGAACTGTTGGTACACCAAATAATACAACAACATTTGGGGTGTTATGGGATAATACAAATTTGTATATCGCCGCTAAAGTATTGGATGCAAATTTATTCAGCACTCAATCAACTGCAGCTAATTTCTGGAATGACGATGCGGTTGAAATATACATCGATGCCAATAATAATAAATCAACTACTTATGATGGCCAGGATAACCAGATCATCGCAGCGTACAATCAAACAGGTATATTCTCTAAGCTTTCAATAAGTGGCCTGCAACATGCATGGGCTGCCGTTAGCGGAGGCTATACCGTAGAGATCGCTGTTCCATGGTCACAATTAGGTATTACAGCGCCTGCAGCAGGAACAAGTATTGGTTTTGATT
>JABDBG010000068.1 GCA_013288745.1 Bacteroidota bacterium | reverse complement strand
GCAGCAAATTCATTTTCATTTCATTAAAAAATACACACAATGCTGGGTGCCTGATGTTGAAGGAAATAATAACCTCGCAGGAGAATTATCTCATCCAAAAAAACATCCGGGCAATATAAAATACATCGGGCCGCTAAGCCGGTTCGAGAAAAAAGCGATTGAGAAAAAATACAATCTTTTGATAATTATTTCAGGGCCTGAACCTCAACGTAGTATTTTTGAAAAATTATTATTCAATCAATTGCGCCAATATACCGGAAGGGTTTTATTAGTAAGAGGTTTGCCTGGTGAAGGTTCTATCGATCAGCAAAAAAATATTTTAATAAAAGATCATCTTCCGGCGAATGAATTAAGCGAAGCGATACAAGGATCAAAACTGGTTATTGCAAGAAGTGGTTACACTACAGTAATGGATCTTATAAAGCTGCAACAACCGGCTGTTTTAATTCCTACACCGGGACAAACAGAACAAGAGTATTTAGCACAGCATCTTGCGGAGCAAAAAATATTTTACACAATTGAACAGGATAAATTTATATTAGAAAAAGTGTTGCGGGAAGTTAAAAATAGTAATCTCCATATTCCTTTGATAGATATGCAACAATACAAAAATATAATAGCGGATTTTATCGCATCGATGTAGTTAGTATTACTGATTAAGTTTCTCTCTTAATCCACCATATCAGTTTGTATATATTTTAGTCTTAGTCGCTCATAGCCGCTGGGCTGCGTTCCTTCTCCAGCGCTACTTTGGCTACTGACGAAAATCTGCTTAGCATGATTTTGTCTGCCTCGCTTTGCTTGGCACCATAGCCAAAGAGGCGCCTCCGCAGGAACTGGTAGAGTTAGCGGTTTTTGGAATCGAATAAATTGAGTGATTATTTTTATATCTGGCGAGTCGGTGTGACGAAGATTATGAATTACCAATTGCTTTAGGATAATCGAAAAACAATAATTCTTTTTTTGTATCATGAAAATCTTTCCAGTTATCGATCGCGATCGTAACAGCAAAAATTCCACAAGTAGGTACATTATCAATAATGATCCTGTCTACTAGCTGATTTACAAAATTTGTTAATCCTGTATTGTGAGAGAAAATAGCAACGGTAGAAAATTTATTGTCAATATTTTCTACTGCCGCAAACAGATCACCTGCCGGCGCATGATACAGCGATTCTATAAAAATAATTTCGTTGGGATTTCTATTGTAAGTGGTACAAAATAATTCGGCCGTTTGTTTGGCTCTTTTGGCAGGACTTGATACAAAAGCATCTATCGAAATTTTTTTATCGAGTAAACGCTTTGCCATTTCAGGCGCATTCTTTTTCCCACGGTCATTTAATGGCCGGTCAAAATCGGCGATGCCAAATTCCCAACTACTTTTTGCGTGCCTGACTACTAGTAATGTTTTCACTTTGCAAAGGGTTTAATATCCTCTTACATTTTTGCCTTCCATAAAATTCATGAAAGCTTTATTTACAACACGGTTACCGCCCGGTGTAGGATAGTTTCCTGTAAAATACCAATCACCCAGGTTTGTTGGACAAGCCAAATGCAAACTCTCGATGGTTTGATAAATTACATCGACAGGAATGGTAATTTCTTTTGGTGTAATGAGCTGCGCAATTTTTGCAGATATCTGTTCAGGCGTAAAAGAACTGTAGACCTGTTTTACAATATTTTCAGTGTGTAATTGGTTATTGCGTTGTAACTCTTTACATTTTTCTAAAAGCGTATCTAACAAAGATTCTTTTCCTTCTTCTTTCAATAATTCAAGCGCAGCGCGGAAGGCAATAAAATCTCCCAGTTTGCTCATATCGATACCATAACAATCCGGATAACGGATTTGTGGTGAAGAAGAAACAACAATAATTCTTGTAGGACTCAGGCGGGAAAGCATTCTTATAATACTTTGCTTTAAAGTAGTTCCGCGAACGATGGAGTCATCTATCACCACTAAGCCATCTATATTTTTTCTTAAAGTGCCGTAAGTAATATCATACACGTGTTGTACCATTTCGTTACGGCTTGCATCTTCCGTAATAAATGTACGCAGCTTAACATCTTTGATAGCGATCTTTTCCATGCGCACATTCCGCCCGATTATTTCTGCCAGTTTTTCTTCGTCGTAATCATTTCCCCAGCTTAATATTTTTTCGATCTTTGTTTTATTCAGGTAATCCTGCGCGCCTTTTAATAAACCATAGAAAGCGGTTTCTGCAGTATTAGGGATAAAAGAAAAAATAGTATTTTTTAGATCGTAGTTGATCAGTTTTAAAACCGGTTCGCTCAAATGATAGCCAAGTGCGCTTCTTTCGCGGTAAATTTTTTCATCATTGCCTCTCGAAAAGTAGATGCGTTCAAAACTGCAAGCCTTTCTCTCTTTAGGTTCGATGATCTGCTGAATGCTGTAGTTCCCTTCAGGATTTACGATCAATGCATTGCCCGGCATCAATTCCAATACTTCGTTTTCACCAACATTAAAAGCCGTTCTTATGGCTGCTCTTTCACTTGCTGCTACAATAACATCATCGCTTATATAATAGTAAGATGGTCGTATGCCATGTGCATCGCGCATTACAAAAGAAGTTCCATCACCTGTTAATCCTGAAAAATTAAAACCGCCATCGAATAAAGGCACTGCTTTTTTTAGTACCTGTGCAATATCTAAATTACCCGGGGTGGCTTCATCAACCTGTACCAAAAAATGATGCACCACTTCCATCATTGCCGCAAGGTCACTCTGTTTTTGGAAAACTCCCGGATCAAGATTGATGAGGCTAAATAATTCTTCTGTGTTGATCAGATTGAAATTCCCCGCCAGGGCAAGATTTCTTGCAGGAATGGTATCTCTTTTAATAAAAGGATGGCAAAATTCTACGTTATTTTTTCCTTGCGTACCGTACCGTAAATGTCCCAGCAATAATTCACCTAAATGGTGAACATGGCCCTTCATTAATCCGGGGTGGGTTTTTATATCAGGCTGATATTTTTCGATCTCTTCGATCTCTTTACCGATTTGAGAAAAAATGTCTGCAATTGGTTGATTGGCAGCGCTTCTTGTTCTATGTAAAAACGGGTATCCGGGTTCTACATCCAGTTTTACCGTAGCAATGCCCGCACCATCCTGGCCACGGTTGTGCTGCTTTTCCATGAGTAGATACAACTTATTAAGGCCATATAATACTGTACCATATTTTTGCTGGTAATAACTGAAAGGTTTGCGAAGCCGAATGAATGCCAAACCACATTCGTGTTTTATTTCGTCGCTCATGAGGAATTATGAGTTGCGAAGTTACGTTATTGCAAAACAGTTTCAAATAAAATCCCGACTTATAAAGCCGGGATGGTTGAAAAATATCGTAAAACATAAATTGTAGTAATCCGATTACAATCCGCTTAAGGTAATACCAATTTGATAAGGATGTAATTGTGCGCTTCCGTCTTTTAATAATCCTGTAATGGAGTATGAGCCGAATACAGAATAATGACCGTAGCCTATTCTTGCTGTTGCAGCTATTCTTGTAGCATCAAAAAACCTTGTACTGCTTTCCTTTTCGGTATAGCCATTGTTTATGGTAGAGCCGTTAAAATCCAATAAGGTTTTACCCTTTGTGTGGGCATTTAGCAATACGCCCAGTTTTACCCCAAAACCTATTTTCCAGCTTTTATTTTCATCTGCCGGATTGAAGGTATACCTCATTTCAATGGGCAATTCCAGGTAAGTGGTAGCCAGTTTGTATTTTTTAAAATGCTCTCCTGTTGTTGGTGTAAAAGATAGTGTTGAATTTCCTGCAGAGCTAACGCCAATACCATAAGGTACCTGGCCCATGTTCTTAAAAAATATATTGCTATTGCTGATACCTAAACCAAATGCAACACTCCAGAATGGGTTTGTTTTAAAGCGCCTGTCGAGCATTACATATATGTTTAATCCCCTGGAAAAACCTTTCTTATTGGTTTTAATACTATCAGGTATTCCGCTCCATTGGTCATCGCTCAATTGCAACATGATATGATCGCCTGCGCGGTCGATATTGATCTTACTAAAATCCTTTTTGGGGGGTGCTTGTTGAGCTATAGCAAATGTTGCCGAAACAACTGTTAGAAAAACAAGGACTATTTTCTTCATAAACGAAAATCTTTAGTGGCAAAGTAACTGCCAGATAGGTTAAAGAAAGGTTAAGGCGTTAATTAAATTTATTTTGCTCTTTTCTCTTGCACGCGATATAAAAAAATTGCCCGAAATGAATCGGGCTAATTTTTTATGTGGGCCCACACAGATTTGAACTGTGGACCCCCTGATTATGAGTCAGGTGCTCTAACCAGCTGAGCTATAGGCCCTGTTATGTTTTTGCATAACGGACGGCAAAAGTAAGTAAATTATAATATTTTGCACTGAACTTTAAAAAAAATCATGCAACAAATTAAAAATATCATTTTCGATTTGGGTGGAGTACTCTTAAACATTGACTACAATAAGACTGCTACAGCATTTCAACAATTAGGATTTAAAAATTTTGATGAGTTGTTTTCCCAGTTCAAAGCCAATCAATTATTTGAGGACCTTGAAACCGGTAAAATTTCTGATGAAACATTTTATCAGGAGGTGCAAAAATTCGCCACAGGGGATGTGAAACAAAAAGATATTTATTTAGCATGGAATGCTATGTTACTTGATTTCAGAATAAGCAGCCTGGATTTTTTGGTATCAATAAAAGATAAATACCGCTTGTTCCTGTTGAGCAATACCAATATCATTCACCTTACAGCGTTTAAAGAAATACTACAAAAAGAAACCGGTAAATCCTCGCTGGACGGGTATTTCATCAAAAGTTATTACTCTCATGAAATAAATTTACGCAAGCCCTATAAAGATATCTATGATTTTATTTTGAAAGACGGCGATATGATCGCCATGGAAACACTCTTCATTGACGACTCCTATAATAATATAGAAGCTGCAAAAGAATTAGGCATCCAAACACATTTATTATTGGCCGGAGAAAGAATAGAAGAATTAGGATTATAAGAATTACTTGATCTCTTCAAAATCAATATAGTCCTCACTTGAGGGCTTTGAAACCGGCTGCTTGGTTTGCGTAGTATATTGGGTATTTTGTTGTTTGTATTGTTCATTCATACGACTGGCCGTATCACTGAACTGCTTTTTAACCTGTTTCGCAGTAGTTGCCACGGGAATAATAAAGTCAAAAATTATTTTGTACACGATGTACATTAAAAACAGGTCCTCCAGTAAATGAAAAATGCTTTCCATGGGGCAAAGGTATTAATCAAACTAAAACAAACACTGTTAAAATTAAAAAATCATTATATTTTGATTAATTGTCATATCTGGATTATTAAAGGCTGTGTTCATTTGGCAGTTAAGTAATAACTACGTATATTTGCATAGGAAAACGAACAAAAGAAGGGGACGAATCACGTCTCCTTCTTCTTTTTAGCATGAGTCAAGAGATAACATCCATACAAACAATAGAGAAATTAGTTACGGGATTATTAGATACGAACGAAGATGTTTTTCTGGTATCGGTCAAAATAAAGCCTACTAATAATATTAAGGTATTTTTAGATGCAGATAGCGGTTTAAGCATTGATAAATGTATCAAAATTAACCGCGCTATGTATAAGATCATCGAAGAAAACGGCTGGTATCCCGACGGTAATTTTTCATTAGAAGTTTCTAGTCCGGGTATTGACGAACCTTTATTATTACTTCGTCAGTATAAAAAGAATGTCGGAAGGCCGGTAGAAGTGACCCTGACGGATACAAAAAAGAAAGAAGGCAAGTTGTTAGATGCTGACGAAACAAGTGTTACAATAGAAGAAACAACAGGCAAAGGAAAAAAAGCGATCATACAGGCAGTAACAATACCGCTTGATCAGATCAAACAAACAATAGTTCAAATAGTATTTTAATAATAAACAAATAAAACTCCCTTACCAGCAGGGATAAAGTGAGGCTGGATAGGTTTATGGCACGTATTAACTTGATCGATTCCTTCCAGGAATTTAAAGAGGCTGAAAACATCGACCGTCCTACGTTGATGAAAGTTATGGAAGATGTTTTTAAAACATTGATCCGTAAAAAATATGGCAGCGACGAACAGTTCGATGTAATCGTAAATGACCAAAAAGGTGATCTGGAAATTTTCCGTCGCCGTATGATCGTTGATGATGATGATCTGTACAACACGCTAACAGAAATTGAATACAAAGATGCGATCAAGATCGAACCTGATTACCAGGTTGGAGAAGAGTTGTATGAAGAAGTTGATATTCAAAAAGAATTCGGACGCAGAGC
>JABDBG010000067.1:6442-6616 GCA_013288745.1 Bacteroidota bacterium | reverse complement strand
AAAAGTAGTATTATCAAATATATAAAACTGAAGCTAAACTACACTTCAATAATGTACAATAATGGTATACCGCACAAGTGAGTGACACAACGATGACAATAGCAGCACAAAAGCCCATTAACAAAAATTATTTTCGCATTTTAATTAACCGCCATATCTTTGCACATGGCAACA
>JABDBG010000067.1:0-6432 GCA_013288745.1 Bacteroidota bacterium | reverse complement strand
CCTCGAAGCAGCACAAAGGTGCTCATTTTTTCGGCGAAGGCTTAACGTTTGATGACGTACTTCTAATGCCCGCCTATTCTGATGTTTTACCAAGAGATGTAACAATCGCTACACAGCTTACCAAAACAATTACATTAAATGTTCCGATGCTGAGCGCAGCAATGGATACCGTTACGGAAGCGCAGCTGGCGATCGCCCTGGCTCGTGAAGGTGGTTTGGGCATATTACATAAAAATATGAGTATCGATAAACAGGCCGACCAGGTTCGTAAAGTAAAACGCAGTGAGAACGGATTGATATTAGATCCGGTAACGCTTTCACCCGATGCGACCATCGGTGAGGCTTTACGCATCATGAAAGAAAACAAGATCGGCGGTATTCCTATTGTAGATGCACAAAGCAAACTGGTGGGTATCTTAACCAACCGTGACCTTCGCTTTGAAACACATTACGATCAAAAAGTGAGTGCGGTAATGACCAAAGATCATTTGATCACTGCTCCGGAAGGAACCGATCTTAAAAAAGCAGAACTCATTTTCAAGAAAAATAAAGTAGAAAAATTGCCGGTAGTTAACAGAGCCGGCAAATTGATCGGCTTGGTTACTTACAGCGATATTTTAAAATTAAAGAGTCATCCGAATTCTGTTAAAGATTCATTTGGCCGTTTATTGGTTGGTGCTGGCGTTGGTATCACAAAAGATACGATCGACAGGGTTGCCGCTTTACACAAAGCAGGCGTAGATATTATTTGTTTAGACAGCGCACACGGACATACAAAAGGTGTGATCGATACGTTGAAGGCAGTTAAGAAAAATTTCAAAGGCATACAGGTCATTGCAGGAAATGTTGGTACAGGCGCTGGTGCAAAAGCTTTGGCTGATGCAGGTGCAGATGCGGTGAAAGTTGGTATCGGACCGGGTTCTATCTGTACTACAAGAATTGTTGCCGGTACAGGTGTTCCACAAATTACTGCGGTAATGGAAGCTGCAAAAGCTTTACGTGGCAATAAAAATGTTTCTATCATCAGCGATGGTGGTATTCGTTATACAGGTGATATGGTTAAAGCATTAGCAGCAGGTGCACAATGCGTGATGATGGGCAATGTATTTGCAGGTACGGAAGAAAGTCCGGGTGAAACCATTATTTACGAAGGCCGCAGGTTTAAACAATACCGCGGTATGGGTTCATTGGGCGCTATGTCGCAAGGCAGCAGCGATCGTTATTTCCAGGATCCTGAAGATGACATCAAGAAATTTGTACCGGAAGGAATTGAAGGTCGTGTTGCCTTTAAAGGTCCGTTGAGAGAGATCGTTCATCAATACACCGGCGGTTTGCGAGCAGGCATGGGTTACTGCGGTGCCAAGACAATCAAAGATCTTCAATCAGCAACTTTTGTAAAGATCACCAGCTCAGGCATGAAAGAAAGTCATGCACATGATGTGGCTATTACTAAAGAAGCGCCGAATTATTCAAGGTAGTTTTACTACTCTTCACAAAAAATTAAAATCGGTAGAGCCAAACTCTGCCGATTTTTGGTTTATTTTAATAAATGATACAAATGCGCAATAGAAGATTTTACAATTTCCTTATTCCTTATTTCTTATTTCTTATTTCTTATTTGGGAATAATAAACATGGCGAAAGGACAAGATTCATCGCATATAAGAATATCATTACTAACCTGCACACCCGGCGAAGAATTATATTCCACTTTCGGACATAGCGCCATAAGAATCATTGATAGCAGCAGGGTGAAACAATCAGATCCTGTTTTAGATGTTGTTTTTAGTTATGGAAACTTTGAATTTTTAGACAATAGTTTTTATCTAAAATTTATCAGGGGCAAATTGCCTTATTATGTCGATTGCCAGAGTTTTTATCCCGATGGTGATGATCCGGGTTTTGAAAGCGAGTACCAAAGCAGCAACCGAGGTATTACGGAACAAGTATTGAATCTTGATTCTGCAGAAAAAGTGCGCATAGAAAGCGCCTTGTTTGAAAATATCAAACCGGAAAATAAATATTATAAATACGATTTCTTTTTTGATAACTGTACCACAAGAAACAGGGATATCATTATTAAAAATGATTCGGCTTCGATTGAGTTCATCCCTGCAATGCCCGCAGGCACTACATTCAGACAAGCAATACATTTATATTTAGATAGAAATAATAAAGACTGGTGCAAATTAGGTATCGATCTGATGTTAGGACAACCTTGTGATGCAGTAATGACGACGGCGCAATCGCAATTTTTACCCGATAATTTAATGACAACTTTTGATAGCTGTAAGAGCAGCAGACCCTTAGTCTTAAGCAAAACAAACCTCTACCCCATCGCTCCGCAAAAAAGCTCCTACTTTATCTTTTCACCGATGCTGGTGTTTTGGTTATTGTTGCTGATCATTGTTGTGTTCAGCTTTAACCCTGCACCATTTGCGCGTAATTTTTTATTGAGCTTTGATGTATTGCTATTTTTTACGGTAGGTTTATTTGGTTTCATTTTTATTTTTATGTGGACCTGTACAGATCATAGTTTATGTAAAGACAATTACAATTTGTTATGGGCATGGCCAACACATATCATCGTAGCATTTTGTGTTGGTAGTAAAAAGAATTTTATAAAAAAATACTTTGGCTTTACCGCGATATTTTTAACCTTATTATTAGTAGTATGGTTCTTTTTACCGCAACAACTAAATACTTCGTTATTACCGGTAATGCTTTTATTAATTTACAGAAGCGCTGCAAGATCTATCGCAGCAACGACTACGATCAATGATGCAGGATAAAACAATACACTATAAAGATTGTGCGATCTATTACAGGATAATCGGCAAAGGAAAGCCCGTTGTATTCTTACATGGGTTTGCAGAGGACGGAAATGTATGGCAGTATCAAATTGATTTTTTAAAAGATCATTACCAGCTGATCATTCCTGATATTCCGGGAAGCGGACAATCTGCAATGGCTAATTGGCAAGATGAAATTGGTATTGATGAATTAGCCGAATCTATCAAAGCAATATTGGATGAAGAAAAAATAACAAACTGCACTATGATCGGTCATAGTATGGGTGGTTATATCACTTTGGCACTTGCAGAAAAATATCCGCAGGTATTAAATGGCTTCGGTTTGTTTCATTCTTCTGCCTTTGCAGATGCTGATGAAAAAAAACAAGCAAGATCAAAATCCATCGATTTTATAAAAGCCAATGGATCTTTTGCATTTATAAAATCTACTACACCCGGTTTATTTGCTACCAGCTTTACAAAAAATCATCCTGAAGCGATCAATTCACTGGTCGATAACGGGAAAAATTTTGTAGAAGAAGTTCTAATTCAATATTACAAAGCCATGAAGGATCGTCCTGATCGCAGCGGTATTTTATTGGATTTCCCCAATCCCATTCTTTTTATAATAGGTGAATACGACAAGGCTATTCCACTGGCTATCTCATTAAAACAATGCTACCTACCTAAGCAATCATATATTTTTATATTAAAAGACAGCGCCCATATGGGCATGTGGGAAGAAAGCGACAAATCAAATAAAATTATATTTGATTTTCTTCAGGCAGTGAATACATAATCCACAAGCATTTTCAAATTAAAAATCTACGTAGGGAATCATCATTTTAGTTAAGGAAAAGACTTAAATTGTACTGTCCACTTTCTAATTCTAACATTTATGAAACATTTTTTTTTGCTTGTAATGCTGGCAGTTGTAAACCATACAGGTTACACCCAGACAATTACTCAGGTTGATTGTACAGATTCCCTGATCGTTCGTGAAGCTGATAGCGTTAAGGATGCTTATGAAAAACTAGGCTATATATTACTAAGAGAAAATTCTGTTAGTATGCAAAGTCAATATGAATTACCGATCCTTTTGCCATTAACTAAAAACGATTGGTATCAATTTATATTTATAGGTGATCCTTCTTCAATATTATATGAAGTAAGAACATATGATTGGAATGAAAAACAAATTCAATACCAGAGAAAAAATCATGGTGATTCAAGTTATAATATAATCGACTTCTCATTCATACCCGAGACTTCGCAATATTACATGATCAAACCATTGCAGGTGAATAAAAAGAAGAAGAAAATGTGCGGATATGTGATATTGTTCAAAAGAACACACCAGTAATTTACGGAGCCAAAGAAATTCTTATTTCTACACCCGCTTTAGTATTTGTAGTAGGCACACTTGTAGATATGTATGGAACTACACGGGTTCGTTGAAAATAGAATTTTACATTTACCCTGTTGCTTAAAGTATAATCAATCGTTGGCGATAAAGTTACCTCTCTGCTTCCGCTTGTTGCATAGCTTGTTCCCGCATCCAGTATACTGTTAGAAGATACATTGTCAACCACTTTCAGATCGAAACGGAAATTCATTTCATTGTCTAGTGTCGCTCCTCCTTTTTTATTTAATATTTTAGGCAGTTTTATTCCTGCTAATAATTTTATCCCCCGTTTTCGATACCCTGCACCGATCGTATAAGATGTTGAACGTGTTTCTGCCAATTGAAAATTCGACAAACTTAAACTCAGCATACGCGTTTTACTATACTCGAATTTCGCCTGCACTTTATTCACCATTGTCACATCTATCCCAACTAAAGGAGAAAAACTTTCCTGCATAGTGATATTAGGAACAAGGAAGTAAGGCACATAATTTTTAGATGTGGTATCATAAAATGAAGGATACCCGAATCGCGATTCATCCTCATAATTTAAAGCAGATGTAAAACCATCCAGACTTAGCGTACCGCTATAACCGTGTGTTAATGTAATATTTGTAAATATTTTATTCAATGGTTTGATCTTGCTTAAGCCACTGTAGGTGATCTTCCAATTCGGCCTTGGTATCATACCATGAAAAGGATTGTATTTTATATTAGGATTCTCTTCGCTTATTAAAGGAACTTTATGAGGATCTTGTCCGCTATAAGCAGCAATGAATGCAGGGATCAATACGTCAGTTGAATACCTTCCGTATCCGTAATAATAACCCGATGCATCAGGAGTTGTGCTGGCGCCATTGATACCATAAATATTATACTTGTTAACTGATCCCACTCTTTGAGAAATAACAACCCTGTCATCCTGAAATTTTAAAAATGTTGCCGACACCGTATTAGGATCAAATTTTCCGAACAAGGTTTTAAAGGATGTATAACTGATATCATACCCGCCGCCGCCGTATGGACTTAAATGCCCGAAATTATTTCCGGTGCCTGTAGTGTCTTTAAATAATTCTGAATAATTTTTATTCAATGTTTTACTAAAGCTGACATTGATCGTAAAATCTTTTACCGGTTGAATTTGTGCTGATATTGATAAGCGCTGATTATAGGTTTGTTGAAATATATCGCTAAACGTACTATCTCTGGAAATCAATCCTTTTTTAGCAGCATTGTTCAACCAGTTCGTATCAGGCTGTTGTCCTAAAATGAAACCTAGACCGGGTTCCATGCTTCGCCAATTCTGACCTAATGCTTGCGTGCTATCCATATACCCCGGCAACCTGGTATTGGCATTTTCTGAGAAAGAAATACCTACTTGTTTTACACTGGATAACAATCGGCCTATTATTCTTCCAAATGTTCCAACATCCGGCAGGGCATTAGGATTTACTATTGTAACAACTTTTAAGCGCCTTATTTCTTTTTGCCTTATGCCATTGACCAGTATGTTTCGAAATACTGTATCCGTTCTTGTTTTTATATTTTTATCTGCATTAGGATTTCGGGGAGCATTTACCGCGCGGAAAAATTTCGATTTATTATACAACTTATTAAAGTCAAGTTGTACAGTGGCTTCTTCTTGTTGGCCATTTTCTAAAACATTACCTAAGTTAAGCGCCAAACGTGATGCGCCTACCCAGTTATAAGTGGCCTGGTATTTTAAACCTACGGTTGTCCAGCTCAGTAAAGGAAATTTAGACAGTGGCAGTGTGTAAGAAAAATTTGTGGTCTGATTGTACATTGTATTTCTGCCACCATTTAATAAATTGTACCAGATCGTATCTTTTTTTGCTTTGGTATCCGGACTGCCATATGGTTCATCTATTGTTGAATTATTAACTGCGTTCAAATCAAAACTAAGAGAACGTGCAAGGTTCCAGCGTACGAGATAATCCCTTTCGAACGTAAAATAATTATCGTATGTTTCAGGTATGCTATATGGATTGGCTCCGATACTTCGTTGTTGTGTAACACCATATTGTTCCCGGATATCAGCCTTAAAACTTATTTGTGATGGTAAAGGGTTAAAGTTAAAATCTCTCAACAGGTCGAACCAATGCCCTCTTGTCTTTCTAAAGAATTTCATTTTTTTAAATGGCTCAATATAAGTTGGAGCAATAGCAAAATTATATCCTAAGCCTCCCCTGTTTCTTGTTATGCTATTGCTTTGTAT
>JABDBG010000066.1 GCA_013288745.1 Bacteroidota bacterium | reverse complement strand
AAAAGGAGGATTCGATATAATGCAATCATATTTTTTATCAGCTTTAAATTCCAATATATCAGCATTAAAAACAGTTAGCCTTTCCTTCCAGAGGGATGCATTAAGATTCTCTTGTGCCTGTAGATAAGCCGCAACATCAATTTCAACAGCATCAATTGATGCAGCTGTATCCTGCGCCAGCAGTAAACTTAACAAGCCCGTACCGGTACCAATATCCAGAATATGTACGATGTTTGATGTACGACGTAAGATGTTAGCAGCAAAGGCGCCAAATACACAAGCATCTGTGCAAACTTTCATCGCACATTTATCCTGGTAAACAGTAAATTGTTTAAATTGAAAATAATTATTCGACATAAAGTTTTATTACATCGTACGTCGTACATCAAAAATCGTATTTGAAATTACCATTCCGCTCTAGCCGATGGATTAATACTCAGCTCAGCAAAATCTTTAGTCAGGAATTTATAATAGCCCGCAATTGCGATCATCGCTGCGTTATCCGTACAATATTCAAATGCAGGAATAAAAGTGCGCCAGCCATTTTCTTTACCCATAACAGTCAATGAAGTCCGCAAACCACTGTTAGCACTAACGCCACCGGCTATGCAAATATCTTTTACACCGGTTTCTTTTACCGCTTTTTTTAATTTATTTAAAAGAATAGAAACAATACGGCTTTGAATAGATGCACAGATATCATTAAGATTATCTTTTATAAATTGTTGCCTGGTTACTTCATCAACCAAAAATTCTTCTTTATAAACATTGCTGGCACCTGCATTCTTTAAAAAATAAAGAATAGATGTTTTTAATCCGCTAAAGCTAAAATCTAAACCTGCAATTTGGGGTTCGGTAAATTTAAATCGGTTAGGATCACCAAGCTTTGCATATTTATCGATCAATGGACCGCCGGGATAGGGCAGTCCTAATAATTTAGCGCTCTTATCAAATGCTTCGCCGGCAGCATCATCGATCGTTTCACCGATCACTTTCATTTTCAGTGGGCTCTCGCACAAAACAATTTGTGTATGGCCCCCGCTAACGGTTAAACATAAAAAAGGGAAATCGGGTTTATCCTCTCCAATTAAATTAGCCAATACATGCGCCTGCATGTGGTGTACAGCGATCAATGGTTTATCTAAAGCAAGCGATAAAGATTTTGCGAACTGTGTACCAACTAGCAGTGCACCGATCAATCCGGGAGCCTGAGTAAATGCGATCGCATCAACAGCAGACAGATCACAACCCGCAGCAGCCAGAGCCGTATCAACTACAGGGACAATATTTTGCATATGAGCCCTGCTCGCTAATTCAGGAATTACACCGCCGTATTTTTCGTGAACGGTTTGTCCGGCGATATAATTAGACAATATCTTTCCATTCCTGCATACAGCAGCAGAGGTTTCATCGCAGGAAGATTCTATGGCTAAAATAGTAATGATAAAATTATTGTTTAACTGATAAATGATTGACTGTTGATAAGAAAATTTACTGCAAAATTAATTCAACAATTCAACAATAAAACAATTTAAGACCGAATAGCCACAACCGGATCCATCTTAGCGGCTCTTGACGCCGGGAAAATACCTGCCAGGATACCTACTACTAAACAAATAACGATCGTTGCTACGAGCAATGGTAATGAAATATAGACCGGAAAATCCAATGGCCCCGACAATATTACTGTAAGAATATACACAAGAAATAAGCCCATAGCGCCACCCATCAAACAAAGAATAGTGGCTTCCATCAAAAATTCAAATAAGATGCTGCTGCTTTTAGCACCGATCGCTTTTTTCAATCCGATCACAGCCGTTCTTTCTTTTACGGTAACAAACATGATATTAGCAATGCCAAACATCCCAACGATCAAACTGATAATACCGATCATTCCGCCAACAACGTCAACAGTGCCGAATAAACCATCAATGGCTTTACTAAATGCTTCAACAGAATTTAAGGAGAAGTTATCTTCCTGAGTAGGATTTAACCGCCGCACTTGTCGCATAATACCTTCTAATTCATCTTTTAGTGCAGCCGTTGTAACATTGGTTTTTCCTTTAGCGATGATCACAGGATTGCTTTCATCTTCCTTGATCATTTGCCTGGCAAATTTGTAAGGAAGCATTATACAGTTATCGTAATCCCAGCCAATAAAATTCTTACCCTCTTTTTTTATTACGCCAACGATGGTCGCTTTTTTCCCTCCAACTATCTCCAATGTTTTATTAATAGCTTTTTCGGGAGAGCCAAATAATTTTTCTGCATTATCATTCCCTATTAACACAACGGCACTGCCGCCACTAAATTCTGCAGCAGAAATATACCTGCCCGTTTCAATTTGTAATGGCTGCA
The DNA here is from genome assembly GCA_013288745.1 of Bacteroidota bacterium. Lineage (GTDB taxonomy): Bacteria > Bacteroidota > Bacteroidia > Chitinophagales > Chitinophagaceae > Ferruginibacter. Next base: position 4,454 of record JABDBG010000066.1, on the reverse strand, counting down.
CATTTGTTTGCGATTCTGTGATACCATAAGTGACAGCATTCTCCAATACATTATTGCCATAAGCGATCGTATTATTGTAACGCATCAGGTAAGCAGCATCTTCTAATAATTGTGAACGCTGTTTGATCAAAGCCACTTCATCATATTTCATTATCGGCCTTGCCCTGTATTTCCACATAGGTTTATCGGGGCCGCCTGCATATTCCCATTTATCAATATAGATCGTATTACTGCCAAGCGTATTTACTTCATTCTGAATATTTCTTTGCAAGCTACTGACCGTCGCCAACACCCCAATGATGCAAAAAATACCAAAAGCTACTCCAATAAAACTAAGCGCGGTCCGGAGTTTATTAACCCTCAATTCCTGGATGGTCAGTCGCAATGAATTAGCCAATATGTTAAGCGATTTTCGCATGGTTCAAAATTAAGTCAACTTGATTGATTGTTACGTTAAAACTGTTGACGAGTATTTTTTTACCAGCTTTAGTAATCCTGTTCAACATCGTTGTGTCACTCCCTTCAGCGGTATACCTATATTGAGCCGTGGATTAGTGTACAGCTTTAAAAATGCCCTGTTTTTTCACGCTACAAACCTTACCTTTGCGCCTCAATTTTGGTTACAGCTCAAGGCATGAAATACATCAACGAAATAAACAAACGCAAAACATTCGCCATCATCTCTCATCCGGATGCCGGTAAAACAACCTTAACAGAAAAATTTCTGTTATTTGGTGGCGCGATACAAACTGCTGGTGCGGTAAAAAGCAACAAAATTAAAAAGCATGCTACCAGTGATTTCATGGAAATTGAAAGGCAGCGCGGTATCAGTGTGGCAACCAGCGTTATGACCTTTGAATACGATGGCCATTTAATAAACCTTTTGGATACACCCGGACATAAAGATTTTGCAGAAGATACTTATAGAACATTGACTGCAGTAGATAGTGTTGTTTTGGTTATTGACAGCGTAAACGGAGTAGAACCACAAACACGCAGGTTAATGGAAGTTATTGCCATGCGTAAAACGCCCGTGATCGTTTTTATCAATAAAATGGATCGCGATGGAAAAAACAGGTTTGAATTATTGGAAGAAATAGAAAACGAATTAAAGATCCAGCTGCATCCAATGACATGGCCAATAAATAGTGGTAAAGATTTTAAAGGTGTATACGATCTGCGCCAAAAAAGTTTAGTCTTATTTACTGCCGGTACAAAAGCGAATGATGAAGATGTATTAGAGATCACCGACCTAAGTTCAGAGGTATTAAATAAAAAAGTGGGAGACAGGGATGCGGATCAGTTAAGAGAAGATGTTGAATTGATAGACGGTGTATACGGACAATTAAAAACTTCAGATTATTTAAGCGGTTCTATTGCACCGGTATTTTTTGGAAGTGCGGTAAATAATTTCGGTGTAAAAGAAATGCTGGATACATTTATTCAGATAGCACCAACACCAAGGCCAAGACATACAACAACGAGGGATGTAAATCCGGAAGAAGATAAGTTTAGTGGTTTTATTTTTAAAATACACGCGAACCTTGATCCTAAACACAGAGATAGAATTGCTTTTTTGAGAGTGTGCAGTGGTAAATTCGAACGCAATGTTTATTATAACCATGTGCGGATGGAAAAAGATTTTCGTTTTAATAACCCCTACAGCTTTTTAGCACGTCAAAAAGATGTGATCGAAGAAGCTTACCCGGGCGATGTTGTAGGCTTATTTGATACAGGGAACTTTAAAATAGGAGATACACTAACCGAGGGAGAAGAATTTTATTTCACTGGCATACCAAGCTTTTCTCCTGAAATTTTTAAAGAAGTAGTGAATAAAGATCCAATGAAGACCAAACAATTGGAGAAAGGCGTATTACAATTAACTGACGAAGGTGTAGCACAGCTGTTCACACAATTTGGAGGCAACAAAAAAATAATCGGTTGTGTAGGAGAATTACAATTTGAAGTAATCCAATATCGTTTACTACAAGAATATGGCGCATCTGTACAAATGAATAGCCTGCCATTTTTTAAAGCATGCTGGCTAACAAGTAAGGATCCTAAAAAATTGGAAGACTTTATACGCTTTAAACAGGCCAATATCGCCAACGATAAAGATGGGCATATTGTTTACCTGGCAGCAAGTGAATGGTTCTTAAATACAGAGATACAGAATAACCCTGATATAGAATTTCACTTTACCAGTGAGATACATAAGTAAAGCCTGTGCCGATTTACTATAAGCCGGTATAATTATGTGGAGTAATACGTTTCAATTCTTGTTTAACCGCTGCAGAAACTTTTAGCTTACCAATAAATGCGTGGATCGCTTTTTTATCGATTGCATTTTTACCTCTTGTTAAGTCTTTCAGCGCCTCGTATGGCTTAGGATAATTTTCTCTTCTTAAAATAGTTTGAATAGCTTCAGCAACAACGGCCCAGTTATTATCAAGGTCTGTTTTTAATTTTGCTTCATTCAATACTAATTTCTCTAACCCTTTTTCAATTGATTTGATCGCTAAAACCGTGTGTGCCATTGGAACACCAATATTTCTTAAAACGGTTGAATCTGTAAGGTCGCGTTGTAATCTTGAAACAGGTAATTTAGCTGAAAGATGCTCCAGTAAAGCGTTTGCGATACCAAGATTACCTTCTGCATTTTCAAAATCAATAGGATTTACCTTATGCGGCATGGCCGAAGAGCCTATTTCGCCCTTCTTTGTTTTTTGTTTGAAATAATCCGTGCTGATATAGGTCCAGATATCCCGGCAAAAATCAAGAAAGATCGTATTGATACGTTTGATAGCGTCGAAATGTGCTGCCAATGTATCATAGTGTTCAATTTGTGTAGTGTATTGCTGCCGCTGCAATCCTAATTTTTCTTCTGTGAATTGATTCGCAAATTTTATCCAATCATATTTCGGGAAGGCTACATGGTGGGCATTAAAGTTACCGGTAGCACCGCCAAATTTTGCAGTAAAAGGGATATAGCTAAATAATTGTATCTGATTCTCTAATCTTTCAACAAAAACCATTAGCTCTTTACCTAAACGAGTGGGTGATGCAGCTTGCCCATGCGTACGAGCCAGCATAGGTACATCTTTCCAGGTTTTAGCCAATGTTGCTAACTGATGTTGTAAATTGATGACAGCAGGAAGATAATCATGCTCTACGGCATGCTTCCAGCTAAGCGGGATGGCTGTATTATTAATATCCTGAGAAGTCAGCCCAAAATGTATCCATTCTTTTAATTGTGGAGCTTTGCATTTATCCAATTCTGCCTTTAAAAAATATTCTACCGCTTTTACATCATGGTTGGTGATCTTCTCGGTTTCTTTAATTATTTCCGCGTCGGCCAAAGAGAAATTCTCTGCTACAGTCAATAAATGGGCTTTTACATTGGCTGGAATTTTGAAAAATCTCTTTTCCCCGAGAAATAAAAAGTACTCGATTTCTACCAATACCCTGTATTTTATTAACGCAAATTCAGAGAAATAGCTATCCAATTGTTGTAATTGCTTACGGTAACGCCCGTCGATAGGAGAGATTGCAGTGAGTTGGTTTAAATCCATAATGATGCTGTAAATTTGCAACGCAAAAATAAACTAAAGGAATTGGACAGAAAAATAAGAGTGGGTGCTGTGAGCTATTTAAATACAAAACCCCTGATATATGGGTTTGAACAAGGTTTGATGAAGGACCAGATAGCCTTGATATTCGATTATCCGGCTAATATTGCTGCAGCATTGCTAAATGATACCATAGATATAGGACTTGTGCCGGTTGCCGTTATCCCGGAAATGACCGAATACCATATAATTGGTAATCATTGTATCAGTAGCGAGGGAGAAGTAGCCAGTGTTTGCCTTTTTAGCGAAGTGCCTTTACAAGAGATAGAGACAGTGTTATTAGATTACCAAAGCCGTACTTCAGTTAAACTAGCTGAGATTTTATTGAAAGAATACTGGAAAATCGATCCTGTTATCAAAGCGGCAGACCATGATTTCAGGTCAGAAATTAAAGGTAAAACTGCTGCTGTTGTAATTGGAGATAGGGCATTGGAGCAAAGAAAAATATCCACTTACCGTTATGACCTGGGACTGGCATGGAAAAAATATACCGGCCTGCCATTTGTTTTTGCAGCTTGGGTAAGCAATAAGGAATTGCCTGCAGAGTTTATTGAAGCTTTTGATAGCGCCAACGTATTGGGATTAGATAATATAGAAAAAGTAATAGCACAAAATCCTTATGATACATATGATCTGGCGACATATTATGCTGACAATATTAAGTTTAAATTGGGCGACGATAAGCGAAAATCGATCAGTCTTTTTTTAGATAAATTGAATGTCAATAATTTTTAAAGTGCTTTTCTACAATATGTGATCGAAGTTTATATATTGTATATCTTAGATATTATTTTAATTTTTGAATATGGTAATTGGACATGGTCT
>JABDBG010000065.1:1392-7190 GCA_013288745.1 Bacteroidota bacterium | reverse complement strand
TGGCTTAACAAAGTTTGCACCAGGCAGACAATTACAAGTTGTACTGAACCACAAAGATGGCTCAACAGATATCATCAATGTAAACCATACTTATAACGAACAACAAATTGAATGGTTCAAAGCCGGTGGTGCATTGAATATCATTCGCAAAGAATTTGCTGATTCACAGAAGTAGTTTGAATATCATATAATAAAAAAGGCTAACAGTTTTGTTAGCCTTTTTTGTGTAACCAGCATTCCAATCTATTTAAATGTGCTGTTGTTATGTGTTTTCTACGATGATTTGTCGCTATTCTTTTAAATTTAACGCATATCGTAACTAAAAAAATATCCATAAATCGTAACTTTGTGAGTTGTAAACCCTATTTTAGAGGCTAGTAAAAACTAAACTACAATATTTATATGCCGTTAATTTCTTTTATACCGGAAAAATATGAGGATGGATTTGAGAAATTATCGCTAATGGAAGACAAAGATTTTGAATCCTTAACAGAAGGATTATCTCTAATATCTTTGGCATCATCTATTAGTGTATTAGCAGATAAAATATCCGATAATAAAGGGTTAGATTATGACGATTTAAGAGAAATATTTACGAGTGTTGGTAGTTTAGCTCCTTTCTTGGATGGAGATCAAATGTCAAAAGAGTTGGTAAAGGAAGTATCTAGATTAGCAATTGAAGGAGGAATACTGGAATCTGATAATAAAGATAAATTTGAAGGTAGGTTGTTGTTTTTGCTTACAAATAAACATATTTACTATGCAGCAAAAGCAAGATCTTTACTTACAGAATATGGCAGTTTGTTTATTAGTTCTCGAGTTACAACAGATATACGCCCAGTGTTTGATATTGATATTTCAGAAGCTCCAAAAGGAGGTATGATTGTTCATAATTTGCATATACATTATCAATGTGATGGAGAGGCTCCACATAAAGACATTTATATCGCATTAGACTCACTTGATTTGAAAATGTTAAAGGATGCCTTATTAAGGGCAGAAAAAAAAGAGATTAGTTTGCAAGAAATATTTACAAAATCTGGAATGACTAATTTAAATGAGCAGTAAGAGAATGAAAGGTAATATTATACATAAAGACAGTTATAATAAGAAAGAATGCAACACTTCATATAAAAAGGAAGGAGTGCCTTCTCATGCATACGATTCATTTAATAAAGAAAAAAATATTTATATAGCTTATACTGATGATGAAATTAGTGTTTCTTATTGGCTTATAGAAAGAAAATCAATTAAAAGAGAAATATCAAGAATCGAACAACAGTTTAATGAATTAGCAAATAAATGGAGAGAAGAAACAGGCTTATTTTCTACATCCTTTCATAAAATCAATGATTCCTATCTTGAAGTTATCAGTTTAGGAAAGGAAGTTGTTCCCTTTCTTTTAAGGGATTTACAAAATATTGGTGGAGCTAATTGGCATACAGCATTAAAAATTATAACAAAAGAAAATCCTATTTCTGAGCAAGATTTAAATAGTACTAAAAAGATAAAAGAGGGATGGACAGCTTGGGGAAGAAAAAATAATTTAATTTAACAATAACCCTATTCAACTACTCGTATAATAATCTATGATCTTCCAACCTGGATATATCTACTCATTAAATGAACATTCTATAAAGAAACACTTCCCTAATTTAACATTCGAAAGCTTCAAGTATACAAGTGAAAAAACAGATGATTATAATTGTGCTGCATGGTCTATTGAAATAGAGGACGAATGGATACAATTTAGAGATCCTAAGGGAATGTTAGATGTATCCATTACTACTTATATAAATTATTTCACCAATTTAGGATTCTCAATTACGAATGATAAAAATTTTGAAGAAGGTGTAAAAAAAATTGCTATTTATAAAAATGAACAGGATGAATTTAAGCATGTAGCTAGGTTAATGTCAAATGGGAAATGGACAAGCAAAATTGGAGATTGGGAAGATATTGAACATGATACCCTTGAAGTTCTTGCTGATAGATCATACGGTAAGCCGTGTCTAATAATGGAGAAACGTAAGGATTAGTTACAACAATAAATTCTTCCTTCGCCTTAGTTCGTGTCCCCACGAACCAAGCAGTGGCTAAAGACTGTTAATTTTTTTAAACTCAATTTTTGTATCTATTGTGAGAGTTTCCATATTGGAAATAACTTTTCCAGACAAAAATCCGTTCTCTATATTATATTCTAATTTGAATGTATCTAAGAAATAAATTTCAGAATTTCCTCTTTCGATATAAGTATAATTTACTCCATGTAATTCGACAAGATTATCTTTTTTTATATTTCCGTTCATCATCTCTTGAACTACAGTGGGTTTATCGCTTTTAGTATACGATATTACAGCTGAACCAAAAAGAGAATCAATATTTTGATTTATCTGAAGTGTAACTATATGCATTATACCGTTGTCTTCATTTTGAAACTCACCTAGCCATGTTCCTGAAATATTGAAACTTACTTTGTCTTTGATAATTGGTGTAATATGTTTTGAGATAGAAGGATATGAGATAGGAGTTGTATTTATTCCATCTAGATACTTCTCAATATTGGGGTTTTCGATAACTTTTTTTGCCAAATTTTGAATACCAGTTTTCAAATTTTCACCCCAAAAAGGATCATTAACATCGTAAAATAAATATCTTAATGCTTTTAAATCAAATGGAACATCTTCACTATTTCTCGTTATTATAATTACGGGTTTTCCTATAGCATGAGCTAAACCTATTTCGTAAAGTACATTAGGGTTTTTATCCGTAAGTTCGGCCAGAACAAATCTGCATTTTTTTATAGAATTCCAGATGTCATCTACAATTCTTTGTTTGGTATATATTTCATCACCTCTGATACATTGTATATTTAACTCAGTTAGCGCAGGTTGAATTATTTTTTCATATTCAATTTGAAACAATGAACTGAATGGCATAACGACAAAGCAAGAATTATTGACATCTCCTAACTCAATTTCTACGTTGTTCATTTTTAGATATTTAATTGTTGGTGAAGATATTAATTAATTTAATAAAATTTGAAGGTCGCAAACTATGTACCTGCAAACTTTCTCCTGATCAAATTATTCAATGGCTCTTCAATAAACAGAAACATCAATACTGCAATAACATTGATCGTTACAAATAATAAAAAATTATTGGTAATGTATTGATCTAAAAATAATGCTAATACGCCAATGTGTATCAGGTAAAATATATAAGAGCTTTTGCCTAATAACTGCATTGGTTTACTGCTGAATAATTTTGATAGTAAAGTTGTCTCTGTCACCAATCCATAATAAAATACCGCGATGCCGAATAAAGGCATTAGAAATGTATTGATAAGTTTGCCGATCGGTTGCCTGATACCAAAATCAGCATCGCCGCGTACCATTGATAAACTGAATGCGCAAAGCAGTATGATGAATAAACCAACGTAGGTTACATATTTTGTTCTAAAAACAAAACGGTCCTGTTGTAAGAAAACTGCCAATCCAATGCCGATAAAAAATTCAAAGCACCTGCCAAAGAAAGTATAGTTGAACATGAATTCATAGCTGTTGAAGAAGCCTAACAAATTATGATCCTTGCAAATGAATACCAACAGACAGCCTGTTGCCATTATCACCAACGGAATAATCAATAAATTGATCCTGTTCTTTTTGATCAGCAAAAAGGATAAGGGAGCGATAAAGTAAAATGTTTCTTCCACAGTTAACGACCAGCCTTGTGCTACGCCGGAGAATTTATAGGTTCCTGAATAACCTCTTATAAAACTGATATTAGCGAGGTATAAAAGAAGATCCTGTAAATGATCTTGTTCTTTAGTAATTGCCCATACCAAAAATGTGATGGTGGTTAAAATAAAATACATTGGGTAAATACGCGCGATCCTGTTCACAATATATTTTCTAAAATTGATCTTGTCTGAATCAAGATAGCGATAGCCGATTAAAAAGCCGCTTAGCACAAAGAACAACGAAACACCGATATGGAATTCTCTAAAAAAATGATAAGCAGTGCTTCCATAGTTGGCTTCATCAAACGGTTCGTAGTGGTGTATGAAAACCATGTAAGCTGCAAGTGCGCGAACACCGGTTAATGCGGGGAAGTATTGGTTAGGTTTTGTTGGGTTCATTTTCTATTTGCTATTCATCTTTATTCTTTCGCTTTGGCACAATTATTTCTGTAAGATCATTGTAAACAAAAGATATGGCAAAAGTAACTTCCAAATCGACCATAAAAAAATCAGCAAAAGAAACAGTCCTGGCTTTTATTAAAGCGTTGAATAAAGAAGACTTCGCCTCGGGCAGAAAATACATCAGGGATGACATGAAATTCATAGGTGTATTAGGAACACGTGATGGTGGCGATGTGTATATGGAGGATATGACAAAAATGAAAATGAAATACAAGATCAATAAAGCATTTGAAAACGGAAATGATATTTGCCTGTATTATGAATTAACGATGTCGGGCATAAACATACCCGGTTTCGGATTGTATCACTTAAAAGGTGGCAAGATCGAAACCATAACAGCGATTTTTGATCCACGCCCTGTATTGGAACAAAAGAAGTAGATGGTGATTTAAAGGGAGGCTGACGAGTTGTTGACCTCTCTTTTTTTATTCATTTATTTATTTGGCTCGATGATTGCAATACAAGGATATACCCTATACAATTATACGGTAATCTCACAAAGATGTTTATGCTGTAATGCTTCATTCATTTTTTTAAATCAACATCAATCATGAAAAAGAAATTAAACAGGTTACTGATCCTGGTGGTCGTTCTATTCAGTGTGTCAGCTGCGGCTTCGGCACAAGTGTACGTTAGGGTTCATCCTGTTGCTCCTGTAGTAGTAGTGAGGCCTCCACAACCAAGTCCTGCTCATGTATGGGTAGATGACGAATGGGAACCCCAAGGTGAGACGTATGTCTATACCGGCGGGCATTGGGACAGACCACCTCATGCACATTACAGATACCATCATGGTTATTGGGATCATCGCGGTGAACGTGGAGACAGATGGCACCATGGAAGATGGAGAAGACATTATTGATCAATAACTGATCTATTAAATAAAAAAGCCCGGCTAAATTTAGTTCGGGCCTTTTTGTAGGAGTTATTAATTTCTTTTAAGCAAATGCTTCATCATTCAAATGAACTTTGGTAAGTTCTGCATAATGATTTTGAAGATTGTGTACAAATATCGGTGATGTGATATGCCTTCTTTCATCTCTGTACCAGATCTCAAAAGTTGAAAAATTATCTTTCTGGTGTAACAATATACGGAAGGCACCTTTCATATATTTGATCGAGCCATCAGCGTTCAGCTGCTTTTCAAACTTAAGATCCATTAATTGTTTTTCATCCAGTGGAATACCGCTTAGCTGGTCCAGTTCGTACCAGAATTCCTGATCGGTATCTACGCAGATCTGTTTTTCATCACCGTTTATATTGGTAACTTCTCCTTGTTTTTTATCGCCGTCGTTGTCAGCAATAACGTAATCGCCAATTTTAATTTCGTGGAATGGTATCATAGTGAATCGTTTTAGTACTTACAATTTAAAAAAAATAATTGATAAGTGTTGGTTAAAGCTCTAATTCTTATTAACAAGCAACAAAATGAGTGCCACATCTTTAATATAGACCTTCAGATAAGGGAAACTATAAACGACTTCCCGTCTTCCTGGCAGAAATATATTTTAATCCATCATAGCAGTTTGTAATTTTTTAGTCTTAGTCACTCATAGCTTTAATGGCCGTTACCATAACCTGGAAGTGGTTACAT
>JABDBG010000065.1:0-1382 GCA_013288745.1 Bacteroidota bacterium | reverse complement strand
CTTCGCATGATTTTGTCTGCCGTGCTTCGCCGGCACCGCAGCCAAAGAGGCGCTTCCGTAGGAACTGGTAACATTAATTAATTATGATCTCTTTGAAATTTCTTTTTTTATCTTCCATCTTTTGATGAATATTTTGTGGCCAGAGTGTGCTGTCTTCTGCATCGTAAATGCGTACATGTTGTCCTGGCTGGGGAACCATCAATTCATCAATTTTACGGTCCAGGATCTTGGCAGCGGTTTGAATGCCCGAGTTAGTAGCACCACCAACGCCATGTGCTAAAATGCTGGCGCCTGCCATGTATAAGTTTTCTATTTCAGATTTATTGCCAAAAGAAAAAGGTCCCGTTTGTTTAAAATTCTTTTCTGTTCCGTAAACACTTCCTTTGGTTGAGTTGATGTAAAACTCATTGGTGATGGGAGTGCCCAGTTCCATCTGCACAATATGGTCACGAACGGTTGGCAGTACTTTTTCTAGATTATTTAATAGCTTTTCACAAACACGTTTTTTAAATTGAAGGTAGGCTTCCGAACGTGCTGCATCTTCATCTGTGAATTTTTCAAAAGGAGCGTAGTTGATAAATGTAACCACTTCCAGGTTATGGTAACGGCCATTAAAGCTTGCAGGATCTTTCAAAGTTGTACAGCTTATAAATGCCGCGGGGAAATCATCTTCGGTTAAAATATCAGTGGCAGACATATCTTTATACAGATCATCCAGGTCCTGGTTGCGTAACATCCATATATTTCCCGAATCCATACCTGCAGCACGCACATCCATATCTACCGTTAAAAATAATATCAATGAAGTAACAGAGTAGGTTGTTTTATCCAGCTTCTCCAATAGTTTTTTGCTTAGATTTTCTTTGCCTATTAACTTTAAATAAGTTGTTGTAGGATCGGCATTAGATACAACCCTTGCAGCTTTTATTTGTTCGCCGTTTTCCAATTCAATGCCAACAGCACGCTTTTTCTTACCGTCTGTTTCAATTAATATTCTTTTTACACTTTGTGATGTTCTTATTTCTCCGCCATTTTTTTTAATGGAATTGGTCATAGCTTTTACAATAGCACCGCCGCCGCCCATTGGATAAAAGCCACCTTGTATATAATGATCCATAACGGCACAGTGTAAAGGGAAACTTGCCTGTGAAGGGGGTAAGCCATGATCTCCGCATTGTACATTCAATACTTTTTTCAGTAAGGGATCTTTGATATGCCAGTCGATCACTCTTTTTAAACTGAACATTCCATACTTGCCCAATTGTGGTGTGCGAAAGGGGATGCTGATATTATCCCAAAAGCCGCTCATCTTCGGTATCAAATATATTTGCTTGCTAACTTGTTCTACAATTTTTAAGTATTTCTTCAATCCTTTTTTCTCC
>JABDBG010000064.1 GCA_013288745.1 Bacteroidota bacterium | reverse complement strand
CAAATAATATAAAACAGAAAAACTATTTCTCTTTCGCTACTTTCTTTTGGCTTTTAGGAGCAAACATTACCAGCATTCTTTTGCCTTCCATTTTAGGCATGCCTTCTAATGCGCCTACGTCTTTTAATCTGTCGGCGAATTTTAGTAATAATAATTCACCTCTTTCTTTGAACATGATGGCACGGCCTTTAAATTGTACGTGCGCTTTTACTTTATCGCCGTCCAATAAAAATTTTTCTGCGTGTTTGCATTTGAATTCAAAATCATGATCATCGGTGTTCGGAGTAAAGCGGACTTCTTTAACCTCACTGGTCTTCGACTTCGCCTTCATCTCTTTTTCCTTCTTCTTCTTGTCGTATAAAAATTTATTGTAGTCAATAATTTTACAAACGGGTGGAACTGCAGCAGGAGAAATTTCTACCAGGTCAAGCTCTTGTGCCTGTGCCATTTTCAATGCGTCTGCTGTTGGGTAAACGCCGGGTTCAATGTTTTCACCTACCAATCGTACTTCAGGTACGCGTATCATGTGGTTAGTACGGTGTTCTTGTTGTTGTTCTTTTTTAAAACGCGGGTTAAAAGTGCCCCGGGGTGGTCTTGGTGGAAATGCCATTAATTGATTTTATGTTTAAGATTCGTAGCTATCGGTAATTTCCGAGCGCTACATTTTTTTTAAAGTTACTAAAAATATTTTATTCGAATGTTCTTTTGCTTGTTACTTCTTCATTGACCATGTCGATAAATTCGGCCATTAGCTTAACGCCCAGGTCGCCTTTGCCTTGTCTTCTTACAGCAACCGTGCCGTTATTTGTTTCCTGTTCGCCCAGAACGACCATTAAAGGTGTTCTTTCTAACTCAGTATCGCGGATCTTTTTACCGATCTTTTCGTTCCTATCGTCAATCTCAGCGCGAATATCCGCTTTTTTTAGCTGCTGCAAAACAGTTTCTGCATAAGGCATAAATTTATCGCTAATGGGCAATATCTTAACCTGGGTAGGAGCCAACCATAATGGAAACTTACCCGCACAATGTTCTATCAAAACGGCAATAAAGCGTTCCATGCTGCCAAAAGGAGCACGGTGGATCATTACAGGCCTGTGTTTGGCATTGTCTTCCCCGATATAAGTAAGGTCAAATCGTTCAGGTAAATTGTAATCTACCTGGATAGTACCCAACTGCCATTTGCGCCCGATCGCATCGCGAACCATGAAATCCAGTTTCGGCCCGTAGAAAGCGGCTTCGCCATATTCCACTACGGTTTTCAAACCTTTTTCTGCGGCTGCTTCAATGATCGCATTTTCAGCCAGTTCCCAGTTTTCGTCTGTACCAATATATTTGCTTCTGTCTTCTTTATCTCTTAAAGAAATTTGCGCTGTATAATTTTCAAATCCAAGTGAACCAAATACATATAAAACAAGATCGATCACTTTTTTGAATTCGTCTTTTACCTGGTTAGGCATGCAAAATAAATGCGCATCATCCTGGGTAAAGCCACGTACTCTTGTTAAGCCATGCAACTCACCATGTTGTTCGTAACGATACACGGTGCCAAATTCTGCCAAACGCAATGGCAGGTCTTTGTAAGAACGTGGTGATGTTTTATATATCTCGCAATGGTGCGGACAGTTCATTGGTTTTAAGAAAAACTCTTCACCTTCCTGCGGCGTTTTGATCGGCTGAAAACTATCCTTGCCATATTTTTCATAATGCCCCGAAGTAACATATAGATCTTTATGGCCGATATGCGGCGTGATCACAGGAAGATAGCCTGATTCAATTTGTGCTTTTTGTAAAAACTGTTGCAGCCTTTCTCTTAGCATCGCACCTTTTGGTAACCATAAAGGAAGGCCCATTCCAACTTTTTCAGAGAAGGCGAACAATTGTAGTTCCTTACCTAATTTTCTATGGTCGCGTTTTTTTGCTTCTTCCAGTAAAATTAAATATTCATCTAATTCTTTTGTTGAAGGAAAGGTTACACCATAAATACGGGTAAGCTGTTTATTTTTTTCATCGCCTTTCCAGTACGCACCGGCGATGCTTGTTAATTTAATTCCTTTTACAAATCCAGTGTTAGGGATATGCGGGCCACGACAAAGATCTGTAAATGCACCTTGTGTATACAAAGTGATCTCGCCATCCTGCAGGTTGCTTAAAAGGTCTAATTTATATTCATCACCTTTTTCGCTGAAATATTTAACCGCGTCATTTTTAGAAATTTCTTTGCGGATAAAGTTTTCACCTTTCTTGGCAAGCTCGGCCATTTTAACTTCCAGCTTGCGCAGGTCATCTTCTACTATCTGGTGATCGCCTAAGTCAACATCATAATAAAAACCGGTTTCTAATGGAGGTCCGACCCAAAACTTTACGCCCGGGAACATAGATTCAATCGCTTCCGCCATTAAATGTGCAGAGGAGTGCCAAAAGGTAGATTTACCCTGAAGATCAGCCCAGGTCAGTAATTGCAAAGAAGCATCAGCCGTTATAGGTCTTGTTGCATCCCAGGTTTGTCCGTTAATATTTGCTGCCAAAACTTTTCTTGCCAATCCTTCACTGATAGATTTAGCCACGTCCATGGCTGTTACGCCTTGTTCGTATTCTCTTACTGCGCCATCCGGTAATGTGATCTTTATCATAATTTCCTTATATCTTCTAACTTTTTTAGAATTGCAAATTTAACGAAGTATTAGCTATGGATCGAACATATCTAAAATATCTTTACAAGAGTTTTTTTTATTATATAAAGCGCTATTTTAGGCACGGAAAAAGGGTTTGATTATGAAAAGATTTTACATCTTACTGATTGCTTTCTTGGTAACAACGACAACTAATGCCCAAAAAATTGACGGGCAATGGAGGGGTTATTTCGATTCCAAAGGAGATATCGTAACTAATGGCGGAAGCAATACCGAATATGTATTAGAGATCAATATTGATGGAACTGATATCAGCGGTTACTCGTATTCTTATTTTCAAGACAGGCAGTACTATGTTATCTGTTCTTTAAAAGGAACTTATAATAAATCTGACCGGACAATGCTGGTAACAGAAACAGCACGCATAAAGGGACTAACGCCACCGGGTTGGGCAGATTGTTTACAAACACATTTTTTGAAATATGAGAAAACAAAAGGCACTGAACAATTAGTAGGAAAATGGAAAGCGGCACTCGGACAACAAAGCGATTGCGGCAATGGCTCAACTACATTGGTAAGAAAAACACTGACGAAAAATCTGACAGGTTATAATAAGGGCCGCACGCACATGACTATTTCGCGTCCACCTGCAACAGCAACTGCAAAAGCGCCAAAAGCTAAAACCACAGAAACAATTATCAGAAGGGTAGTGCCTGCCGATCTGCAAACGATCGATAGTTCTGTTGTTGCTAAAGATCTGGAAGAAAATGATTCAGTAGTGCAGGAAATGCCGGTTGTTGCAAAAAGCATAGCACAGCCAGTATTATTACCTGAGATCAATTACGAAAAACGTACCAACACTTTATTAAAAACCATTGTAATTGCCAGCGACTCTTTCCAGGTAGATTTGTATGATAGCGGCGATATTGATGGAGACAGCATCTCCTTGTTTTACAACGGAAAATTATTATTGTTTCACCAGCGTTTAGAAATAAAACCGATCACATTAACACTGGATGCCAATACAAACGGAGGTGTGAATGACCTGGTAATGTACGCGGAAACGCTTGGTACAATTCCTCCCAACACAGCGTTGATGGTTGTTAGAGACGGAACCAACCGTTATGAAGTTTATATGACATCAGATCTGCAGGAAAGTGGTGCTGTGAGATTTGTTCATAAGAGAAAAGAATGATAAAAATGGTAAATGATAAATTGTAAACGCAAAGAGTGTTTGTTATTTATACTATTCACATTTATCATTTACCATTTACCATTAAGATTAGTTCCATCCTCCACCCAGCGACCGGTACAAATTGATCACTGCAATAAATTGTTCTTTTTTATTTCCAACCAATTCGAGTTCTGATTCTAATACGCCCTTTTGTGCTGTTATTACTTCCAGGTAATTGGCATAGCCTGACAAGTAAAGATCTTTTGCCGTTGCTACAGCGTTTGTAAGCGCTGTTACTTCTTTATCTTTTAGATCGAAAGATGCTTTGTTATTTTGGATGCTGTTGATATTATTTGTGACCTCACTAAAACCATTTAGTAATGCGTGCTGGTAATTATAAATGGCTTGTTTGTCTTGCGCATTTGTAATAGCGTAACCTGCTTTTATTTGTTTTTGATTGAAGATAGGAGCAGTTAAGCTGGCCAATGCTCCATAAACAATCGAACCTGCATCAAACAATAACGACGGACTAAATGCTTCTACGCCAACATAAGGAGTTAATGTGATCGATGGTAAAAAAGCCGCACGTGCAGCAGCTACATTTGCCTTGGCAGTTCTTAATCCTAATTCGGCTTCTTGAATATCGGGACGATGAATTAATAATTGCGATGATATCCCTGCTATTACAACTGTTGGTAATGGTTGATGAATGATATCGGAATCTCTGGCTATCGGTTGCGGATATCTTCCTAACAGCACATTTAACTGGTCTTCCGTTTCTGTTATTTGTTGCCTGATGCCAAACTCAATGCCTTGTGTATTGTACAACTGCGCGGCAAATTGTTCAACAGCCAGTTCCGTAGCGCGACCAGCTTCTTTTTGTACTTTCACAATTTCCAGTGCATCTGATTGTAACTGAATATTTTTTTGCACGATCTTTAATTCGTTATCGTATGCGATCAGGCTATAGTAGTCTGTAGCTATCTCACTGACCATTGCTGTAATAGCAACTCTTCTTCCTTGTTCAGAAGCGAGCAGTGCTGCAACGGCTGCACGCTTTTGATTTTTTAATTTGCCCCATACATCTATTTCCCAGCTACTTCTAAAACCTGCGAACAGGTCGGGCGTAAACGGAGTAGGGATATGTTGTTTGCTATTGATATTGGGAGATAGGTTCGTATCATAATTGCCAACGCCGTTCATCGTATAATCACCATAATGATCGCCTTCAGCAGAAATAACACCATCAACTTTTGGAAGCATACCATTTTTTTGCACTGCCAATTGTTCTTTTAAAATATCAATATTTTGCAGCGAGATCAAGAGGTTTGTATTGTTATGCAATGCTGTATCGATCAGTGCAGTGAGATATGGATCAGCAAAAAAATCTTTCCATGCAATAACGGTCATGCTATTCGCTGTATCAGTGCTTGCGAATGCATAAGGCATTTCTTTTACCGCAGGCATTGCTACAGGTTTCGCAATTTTACAGCTTGTGTAAAATAAAATACTTGCGGACAATATTCCGATATATAATTTTCTTTTTCTCATGTCTAAAAATTGATCAGTTTATTTATTCTTCTTCCTCATCTTTTGTCGCTAATTTTTCTGCGATCGTTGCAAACAATACATACAGGCCCGGAATTAAAAAGATGCCGAACACTGTTCCTAATAACATACCGCCCGCTGCTGCAAAACCGATTGACCGGTTACCAACGGCACCTGCACCACTTGCAATACATAGCGGTATCAATCCTGCGACAAATGCCAGTGACGTCATCAATATCGGGCGAAGTCTTGATCTGGCGCCATGCATCGCCGCATCTATTATTGATTCACCATCTTCATGTGCATGTGTGGCAAACTCAATTATTAAAATGGCATTCTTTCCTAACAAACCGATCAGCATGATCAATGCAACCTGTGCGTAGATATTGTTTTCTAGCCCACCTAATTTTAATAATAACAATGCACCAAAAATACCTGCCGGCAATGATAAGATAACAGGCAATGGTAAAAAGAAACTTTCGTACTGCGCCGCTAATAGCAGGTACACAAATATTAAAACGATAATGAAAATATAGATGGCCTGGTTGCCGGATAATATTTGTTCTCTTGTCATGCCGCTCCATTCATATGTGTAGCCTTTTGGTAATTTTTCTTTTGCAATTTTTTGAATCGCGTCCAATGCTTCGCTGCTGCTGTATCCCAGAGCCGCATCGCCATTGATCATGGCGGATGGATACATGTTGTAGCGCGTAATTTGTTCGGGCCCGAATGTTTCCTGCAAGGTTATAAATGTAGAAAAGGGAACCATTTCACCTACATCATTCTTGACATACAAATTCAAAATGTCTTCAGGCTTGCTTCTGTATTGCGGATATGCCTGTACCATTACTTTATAAAGCTGACCGTATTTTATAAAATTTGTTGCATAGAAACTGCCCATTAATGTCTGTAAAGTGCTCATGGCTTTTTCTACCGTAACGCCTTTTTTCGCCGCCATATCCTGATCAATATGAATTACGTACTGCGGAAAATTAGGATCAAAGCTGGTGAAGGCACTACCGATCGCTTTGTCTTTTTTTAACGCGTCGATAAAATCAGTTGTTACTTTTGCCGTTTGGCCGAGATCACTGTTTTTATTTTTATCTAATAATTGTAATTCATAGCCGCTTGCATTTCCAAAACCCGGTACGGTGGGTGGTGCAAAAAACTCTATCGTAGCATCATCAAAATTTTTTGTCTTATTTTCTAATTGCTTGATAAGGTCATCTACCGATTCTTTTCTTTCATCCCAGCTTTTTAAGTTGATCATGGCCATGCCGTATGATGGCCCGGAAATATCATTCATCAAACTATAACCCGATAGTGTACTGATGTTTTCTACAGCACCTAATTTGGAACAGCTTCTTTGTATCTGTTCCAAAACAGTTTCTGTTCTTTCCAATGTTGAGCCTGCAGGTGTAGTAACATTCACATAGATCACACCCTGATCTTCCGTAGGAATAAATCCGGAAGGCAATAAACGATTAACGCCAATGGTTGCTATACAGAAAAAAATGAACAAGCTAATAGTCATCATTTTTCTACCAATGATCCAGGATACTATTTTAGCATAACGTTTTTCTGTTGAGTCATAATTTTTATTGAAGACGTTATAAAATCTTTGTAGTAATGGTTTGTGGTCTGACGTATCATTATTATGCTTCAGTAATAAAGCACACAATGCGGGTGTTAATGTTAACGCGTTGATACCCGATATGATGATCGCAATAGCCAGTGTGATAGAAAACTGCCTGTAAAAAACACCAACGGGTCCTGATAAAAAAGCAACGGGAATAAAAACGGCAGACATCACTAACGTAATACCCATAATGGCGCCGCTAATTTGTTTCATCGCTGCGATGGTAGCTTTTAGTGCAGATAAATGTTCTTCATGCATTTTTACGTGCACGGCTTCTACTACAACGATCGCATTGTCAACAACGATACCGATCGCTAATAC
>JABDBG010000063.1 GCA_013288745.1 Bacteroidota bacterium | reverse complement strand
ACTTGATATAGCAGAACGTATATCAAGAACACTGGCACATGAAATAAGAAACCCACTTAACAATATAGATCTGGCTGCAGAACAAATAGGTTTGGGAATGGCCAATACAAGCACCTTTACAGAAATAATCAGGCGTAATAGCAAACGGATCGGCGCTTTAATTACAGAATTATTAAGCGGTACACCCAATATTGAACTAACTGAGAATAGCTTAAACTTACAGCAAATAGTTGAAGAAAGTCTCACTTTAGCGAAAGACAGAATAGTGCTCAAAAAAATAAAACTAGATACGAATTACGCAAACGAAATAATTACAATAAAAGCCGATTCTAATAAACTTAAAATTGCTTTTTTGAATATTATAATTAATGCCATTGAAGCTATGCAGCCGGACAAAGGCGAGTTGACCGTAGTATTAAAAAAAGAAAATTCAAAAGCTATTGTAAGTATTCAAGATAATGGCTGTGGTATAGCCGAAGAAAATATACCATTGCTCTTCGAAGCTTACTTTACAGATAAAAAGAATGGTCTAGGTTTGGGACTATCAACTACTAATAATATTATTAAATTACACAACGGGGAGTTGAGTGTATTTTCCAAATTAAATGAGGGCACTAACTTTGTTATTGGCTTACCGGTAGCATAAATATGCTAAAGTGTCGATGGCCGTAGGAAATTTTCTTGTGATAGCGGTAATATCACAATAAAAGTAGAGCCAACATCTACAATACTTTGCGCAGATATAAGACCGTGGTGGTTGTTTATTATTCTTTGGCAAACAGCGAGTCCAATACCCGATCCTTCAAATAAACTTTTGCTATTTAATCGTTGAAAGATAATAAAGATGCGTTCCAAATACTTTTCTTCAAATCCGATCCCATTATCTTTAAAATATATCCTGCAAAATTTCTCCTGGGCTTTATGAGAATTGCTAATAGCTTTCTGGCTGAATTTATATGGAACAACTGACCAATAATTATCAGGCAATTGATTCCCGTCTATAATTTCGCATGAGACAGTGATCTCGGGGCGTTTGTTATTAAATTTTATAGAATTACCAAGTATATTCTGAAACAATTGTCCCATTTGTACCATATTGGCTTCAATAACAGGTAATTTATCTATATGAATTAATGCATTTAGTTTGGTAAGTTTAATTTCCAGGTCAGAAATTACCTGTGTAGAGATAGCGTTCAGATCTACAGCAGTAAATTTTTCACCGGTCATATTGATGTGAGATAACTGTAGAATATTTTCGATTAATTTTTGCATCCGTAAAGATGAACTTATAATCTTTTCCATGTACACCTTACCTTTATCGGATATCATCTCTTTACATTCAATCTCAAGAAGATTTGTAAAAACACTGATCTTCCGTAATGGCTCCTGAAGATCATGTGAAGCAACA
Organism: Bacteroidota bacterium; assembly: GCA_013288745.1. Taxonomy (GTDB): domain Bacteria; phylum Bacteroidota; class Bacteroidia; order Chitinophagales; family Chitinophagaceae; genus Ferruginibacter. The sequence goes on along the minus strand of JABDBG010000063.1, from coordinate 6,017 downwards.
TATGCAAATTCAGAAAGCTCTTCATTTGAAAATATTAATTGCTCTGCCATTTGGTTAATAGATAATGCAACCTGTCCTATTTCATCATTCGAAAAAGCAGTAGCTCTTACAGTAAGATCACCTCTTTTTATTTTATCAGATGCCTGTATAATTTCATTTAATCCTCTCGTAATACTTCTGCTTAACAAAATAGAAAAGAGCAATCCACTTATCTCCACTGTCAACGCAACAGAAAATAATATTTCCATTACAAGGTGCTCCAGCCAACGGGATCCCTCTCCCAAAGTATAAGAAAAGTTATCCTCCAATAATGTCACATTTTCATTTATTGCATCTACACGCTGCAGTAAACTGTCCAATACCTTTTGAGAAGGAACCTGGGCATTCACTTGCATTCGTATGCTTTTGCTAATAGGAATTAATTCTGCGATAACAGAATCGCCTTTACCCCACAATGAAATAGCTTTGCTTAAATATGAAATATCGTGAAATCTTCGTATTAGCTTTATCATACCATCTACATCATCAGGATGTACGCGTCCTTCAATAAAGCCCTGACGCGCTGAATCAATATTCATATTTTGCTTTAACAGCTCTACTTTGGTCTTATGGTCACCAAGCGGTACAGTCATGAACTTTTCAAAATTATTATAATCTTTTTCATTATGGGTACGTGCATATTTATTTAGAGTATACACGGCATCTTTTTCCGCCTTGGACCATAATCCCTCAGCGCCAACAAGAGCCCTTACAGAAGATAAACTATGAACAGCAAACCATAATACAAACAACTCGAGTACGATCAACACCGCCATGGTGCCAACTATTACGAAAAGCTTTCTTGAGATAGGAACGTCTTTTATACGTTGAATAGTCGATCTATTTTTCATATAGCTATCTAATAGTAAATATTTACTAAGATATATAATATCACAAACTTTCCAGCGAAAGAATATATTGAGTTATATATCGAAATTAACAGATTGGTAAGCTGTCTATAACGTATGGGATCAGTAAACGCACGGGATTTTCTTTGGCAGTAAATAATATAATGATATCTACCCCTTGTGGCTTTTTTGCAGATCCCTTTATAAATATCTCAGTTAAAACTATCTTATAATTGAGATAGAACCAGATAAAGGTTCACCATATCCAGGAACAGATGAATTTAAATTGATGATATAGAAATAAGTACCAATCGGCAGATTGCCTCCTTCAAATGTCCCTTTCCATGGTGACGACATATAATTTCCTCCCGAACGAAATACCACTTGCCCATATCTATTGAATACTTCTACATCAGCATGAGGGAATTGATTCAATGCATCAATATTCCAGGTATCATTAACTCCATCATTGTTCGGAGAAAAAGCGCTCGGTATTTCTATCTGATCCAAAACATGTACATCTACCTGCGCATTCGCAGTACATCCATCGAGCGATGCGATTAATGTATAGGATTGCGTAGCTGAAGGATCAACCGTCGGAGATAAAATATTTATATTATCAATATTGTTACCCGGTGTCCAATAATACGTTGCCTCAGCTGGTGAAACAGCCCCCTTAAGCAATATTGAACTTCCGGGCTTCATTATTACAGCCGTATCTTCTACAGATACATCCGGCAGGCCTTTGATAATGATCGGAAAATCTTTATCAATAGCACATTGCAAAGGATCATTTGGTGTAAACGTATATGTAGAGCTTCCAGCCAATGATGTACTGATCGATGATTCGTTCCATGATCCTGTAATACCATTATCTGAGATCGCAGGTAATATTGGCGGTTGGCTATTGAGGCATAAAGAATCAGCTATTGTAAACTGAGGTGTTACCAGCGCATTGATCTCTACTATTATTGAATTGACAGGCCCTTCGCAAGCTCCGGTTTTATCACTAACATAATAAGTTATATTTCCCGGAGATGCAGAAGAAGGTGTCGGTGCAACCGAACTTCCTGTTCCGCCTATAACAGTGTACCATGTAAGATTAGTACCTGTTGCATTACCGGCTAATGATGAGACTGATGCATTCTGACAATATGTTACGGGACTTAAAACAGCCGGAGCTCCGGGCGTTGAAGGTTGTGGATCAATCACAGCGTCTGTAATTGCAGACTGACAACCTGATGAAATATTTTGCACCATTACTTGATAACCAGCTGATGGTAAGTTTGAAGATGTAACTGATGAACCGAATGTACTGCCATCATCAAAACTATATGTAACTCCTGTTGTTGGAGCGGTGACTTGTATTGTTCCGGTAGAAACAGTACAAGTTGGTTGTGTAATCGAAACTGCCGGTGCAGGAGGAACAATAAGTGGTGCATTGATAGCTGCACTCGTTGCAGTAGATTGACAACCAGAGGAAACATCTTCCACTAACACCTGATAATTTCCTGATGATAAATTTGCTGATGTTGCAGACGGGCCAAAGCTTGTACCATTATCAAAACTATACGTTACACCGCTTGTTGGTGCAGTCACATCTATTGTGCCGGTTGTTACGGTACAGGTGGGTTGTGTTACTGATACCGACGGTGCTGTTGGAACAGTAAGCGGTGAATTTATTATTGCAGAGGTTGCAGTAGATTGACAACCTGAAGAAACATCTTCCACTAACACCTGATAATTTCCTGATGATAAACTTGCTGATGTTGCAGACGGGCCAAAGCTTGTACCATTATCAAAACTATATGTAACACCGCTTGTTGGCGCAGTCACATCTATTGTGCCGGTTGTTACAGTACAGGTTGGTTGTGTTACCGATACCGACGGTGCTGCTGGAACAACAAGTGGTGTATTTATTAAAGCACTCGTTGCAGTAGATTGACAACCGGAAGATACATCTTCGACTAACACCTGATAATTTCCTGACGATAAACTTGCTGATGTTGCAGATGGACCAAAGGTTGTACCATTATCAAAGCTATACGTTACACCGCTTGTTGGCGCAGTCACATCTATTGTACCGGTTGTTACGGTACAGGTTGGTTGTGTTACTGATAACGTTGGTGCTGTTGGTACTGCAAGCGGAGCGGTAATCGTTACCGTATCTGCAGGCGAATTACAACCCGAAGTATTTTGTACGATCAATTCATAAGTACCTGAAATCAAACCCGAGGAATCAACCGTTGTTCCAAAGGTTGTACCATTATCAAAACTATAGGTTACGCCTGTTGTTGGTGTTGTTATGTTTATTGCTCCGGTAGTAACGGTACAGGTTGGCTGTGTAACTGATGCTGTCGGAGTTGATGGAACAGGAAGCGGAGCTGTAATAATCACAGTATCTGCCGGTGAATTACATCCCGATGCATTTTGTACGATCAACTCATATGTTCCTGAAATTAAACCTGAAGAATCAGGCGATGTTCCAAATGTTGCACCATTATCAAAACTGTACGTTACACCTGCTTGAGGTGTTATATTAATTGTTCCGGTTGTAACAGTACAGGTAGGTTGTACAAGTGATGCGACAGGTTTTATTGCAAGTGGCGCCACTACTGATTGAAATTCGTACGCGCCCATATCTACGATCAAATTATATATACGTGTATTGGAATCAAGGTCTTTAGTTATACTTGCCGGTACAAGTGCATTTAAACCTGCGTTGATAGCAGGACTACAAGTGGTTAAATGATAATCACCACTTGTTGCATTAACGAATAATGGATCCGTATCCAAATTAGGCGCTGCAGATGCATATCCTTTAACCAGGCTATTCGTTACAGTTAATGTTCCAAGACCTACAATTTCTTTTGCCTGTGTTCCATACAGAATACTGTTATTAACATTAACCGTTGTTCCTGTAACAGAACTTATTCCGTTAGCATCAGGCTTCACAGTGCTGCTTGTTGTATTGCCGTAAAAAGTACAATTGGTTAAAGAAGTAGTTCCTCCATAATCCATAAGGCCTCCACCGCCATCATCAGCTGTACCACCCGCAATATTATTCGCAAATACTGTATTGATAATGCTATCAGTTGTTGCAGCACCTGTATGTAACTGAAGTCCGCCGCCGGTTCCTACTGTACCACTTGGAGACTTTGATGTGTTATTTAAAAAATAACAAGAAAGAAAATTTGCGCTGGTACTTGTAATCAGCGCACCGCCTCCACCAGTTGTCGGACCAGCATAAGCATTATTTAAAAAAGAAGAAGATTGTATGGAAACTAAAGGAGAACCTGTGCTATATAATCCTCCACCTCCACCTCCCAAAGAAGTATTATTGTTGAAGATGCTATTTGTAATTATTGAAGATGAATTATTATCTGCTGCACCTCCACCAGCACCGGTTATTGTTGAGTCACGAATGAAAGAACAATTATTGATTGCCGTCGTCGCTGATGATTCCGTGTATAAACCTCCACCATTCGTATATGATTTATTATCGCTAAAAACGGAATTTGTAATAGATGGGGAAGGTGTTGATAAAATAAATAAACCTCCGCCGGTTGCAGTAGAAGATACGTTGCCTGTGAAAGAGCATTTATCTACCGATAAAGAAGTACAGGATAAAGTATAAATACCACCGCCACTTTGAGTACAAGTATTATTTGTAAATGTTGAATTAGTTATAACTGGTGATGATTGGTAATTACAGATCCCACCACCACCATTAACAGCCGTGTTATTGCGAATTGTACAACTATCTACTGATCCGGCAGCGCAGGAGTATATATATATACCACCTGCATATTGGCCGGCAGTATTATCGAAAATAGAATCTCTGGCAATAACCGGTGATGAAAAAACACTAAATATACCTCCGCCATATAAAGGTGCTACATTCCCTGAAAAACTGCTGCTGTTAACAAACATTTTTTGTGCAGAATAATTATAAATTCCTCCTCCATACTTAACGGCAGAGTCGTTTAAAAAATCACAATTTGAAACGATCACCGAATCTGAAAAAATAACTTCCATACCACCACCGTTAACAGTATGGTTATTGATTATTGTACAGTTTCTTACAGCAATTTTTTTGTTTGCATTTCCCCAGATTTCTATTCCTCCACCTTCGCTGCGCCAGATATTTTGCCCATTATAACTATAAGTAACGGAAGAATCGCCATACCCATGCTGAACTGTAAACCCATCGATCACCACACTGTCTGCAGTTGCAGACAAGCCTGAAATCAGTAGTACATGATAATTATCATCAGCATAATTACCCGGTGTGCCGATGTCTCCATCTAAAATGCTTGGATTAGCTGTTATATCACGGATACCTGTAGACGAATTATACCCACCGTATACTTTTAAACCGCCGCGTGCAGGAATTAGGAAAGTGCTATCTCTATCTGTTCCGCTTTGAACACCTGTTGAATAATAAGTTCCCTTTGCAACAAGTATTGTATCAACCGTGGTACAATTTTTTGCTTCTTTTAATGCGTCGGACAATGTTTTTAATGCTTGTGACCAGCTTGTTCCATTTCCTGATACAGCAATAGAACTATCCACATACAAGACAGTTGACGGAAGTAGTGATTGATATTCATACGCCCCCATATCTACTACTGAATTATAAACACGATTATTATAAGCATAATCCGTAGTAATTCCGGCAGGAATAGAATCATTATCTCCCACATTAATTGCAGGACTGCAAGGTTGCAATATATAATTTCCTCCTACAAATGGCGCCGTTGTATAAGACGGTGCATTCGTAAATAAAGGATCAACATTTATTATATTTCCAACTCCTGCAAAAGTGTTTTGCACTAGTGAATAAGTTACTGTGGAAACTGATCCCGAATTATCCGATATACCATTAGAATTTCCGTAAATAATTGAATTGGCAACCTTCACCGTACAATTAGCATAGTTCGCTATCGCATAACCTCCGGTATTACCTGAAAATGTACAATTAAGAATTCGCGTAGCTGCATTTGTAGAATTTTCAATACCGGCGCCTGCACCTTTATTGCCATTGAATATAGAATTTTCAATTACCGGTGATGAGTTTCCATTGGTTTGTATCCCGCCACCATTACCTGCTATGTTCCCTGAAAAAAT
>JABDBG010000062.1 GCA_013288745.1 Bacteroidota bacterium | reverse complement strand
GAACGCAGAGCCATCGTTGATGACTTTAGTGGCGTTACACGCGATCGTCAATATGGAGAAGCAGAATGGAGCGGTAAGTTCTTTAATGTGATCGATACCGGGGGTTTTGTTCCTAAAAGTGAAGATATTTTCGAAAAGGAAATTCGCAAACAAGTATTGATCGCTATTGACGAAGCAGATGCGATCGTTTTTATGGTAGATGTTACAACAGGTATTACTGATCTTGATCAGGCAATGGCAGGTATGTTACGTAGAACGTCTAAACCGGTTTTTTTGGTGGTAAATAAGGTTGATAACCATGATCGTTTATTAGAAGCATCAGAATTTTATAGTCTTGGTTTTGATAATATACATTTCCTTTCTTCTATCAGCGGAACAGGTAGCGGAGATCTGTTAGATGATATCACTGCTTTGATCGGTAACGATCCTGAGCCGGAAGATAAACAGCTTCCTAAATTTGCGATCATCGGTCAACCCAATGTAGGTAAATCATCTTTGCTAAATGCATTGACCGGACAAGAACGCACCATTGTAAGTGAAATTGCCGGAACAACAAGAGATACGATCCATACGCACTATAATCTTTTCAATAAAGAATTTATATTGATTGATACAGCAGGTATCCGCCGTAAAGCAAAAGTGAGCGAAGATTTAGAATTTTATTCTGTGATCCGTGCAATTAAAGCAGTTGATGAAGCGGATGTTTGTATGTTGGTTTTAGATGCGACTAAAGGAGTAACGGCGCAAGACCTTAGCATTTTTGCCATGGCTGTTAAAAAAGGTAAAGGTGTAGTAGTGTTAGTAAACAAATGGGACCTGATGGAAAAAGAAACTAATACGGCAAGAGATTACGAAAAAGAATTGAAACAACGTTTCTTGCCTTTCAGCGATCTGCCGGTTTTATTTATTTCTGCAATTGAAAAGACAAGAATATTTAAAGGAATAGAAGAAGCATTACAAGTCTATGAAAACAGGCAACGTAAAATACCTACTTCTAAACTAAATGATATCATGTTGAAAGCTGTTGAAGCGTATCATCCACCTGTTGTAAGAGGGAATTCCGTTAAGATAAAATATGTAACACAATTACCGGTAGTTGTTCCTTCATTTGCATTTTTCTGTAATTATCCCGATGATGTAAAAACACCTTACAAAAATTACCTCGAAAATAAATTAAGAGAAAAATTCCAGTTTACCGGTGTACCAATAAGAGTGTTTTTCAGAAAAAAATAGGTTTTGGTATAAATATTGTTTTATTGGGTAAAACCAATATTTAAAAACCTAAACTAAAAAAAATGAGAAAATTATTTGCTCTTATGGCTGTAGCCACTTTAATGACGGCTGTTGCATGTAATAACAGTGCTGATACAGCTGCTGCTGCCGCTGCTGATTCTACAAGGATCGCTGATTCTACTGCAAAGGCTATGGCAACCGCAGATTCAATCAAAGCTGCAGAAACTGCGAAGACGACAACTACTATCGACAGTGTAAAAGTAGTGGATAGCACAAATGATGTTAAGACTAAACCTATGGAAACTGGTCGCCCTAAAATGGTTGATAAAGGTAAAATGAACGAATTAGATAAATAAAATTTTATCAGATCATAGAAAAGATTCCCCACTTAGGGGATTTTTTTGTCTAATTACTTTCCTAAATAATTCCTTACAATAAAATAGCTGGCGAGTAGCAGCCCTAAAATAATAACGATAGCGATATAGGTGTAAGGTTGATCCTTCCACTGGCGTTTTTCTTTGCGCCGCTTATTTTGCGCCGTTTTCTTTTGAAGGTCTTTATTTAGTTGTTCAACAAATAAGGGGATATCTTTTGTTGTGGTAAATTTCTGTAAACCTTCTACGGCATCATTGGTAAAGTCATCATTGGCCATATTTTTTTCTACGGCATGTTTGTTAGCTTCAGACAACTGATCATTCAGATATTCCATCAACTGACGGTTATCAATATTTTTATTGTCGTTAGATAATATGTCTTTTAGATCGTCACTCATTTTATAGATGCCTGTTTAAGCAACAGTATTTTTAAATTTCTTTTTCCGTTTTGAATATGGCTCTTTACCTGTAATAAAGTATAGCCGGTTTGTGCAACAATTTCGCCGTAACTTTTTTTAGTAAGATAAAATAAAGTTAGGCATTCCCGCTGTTCCTTGTTTAGCTGTTGCAAGGCTGCGGCCAAATTTGTAAGCTCAATATCTTTTTCTATATAACTGTTTTTATCTGCTGCTTCATCGGGCGTAGCCATAATGCGTTCGTTTATTTCATTGGCATATTTACCTTTATCACGCAGCTTCATCAGGCAATGGTTCTTTGCTACCATATATAGCCAGCTTTTAAAATAATCGACCTTGTATTTATGTAATTCGGTAATGGTTTTTAAAAAGACCTGTTGAACTGCATCTTTAGCTTCTTCCTGATTTTTCAGGTATTTCATGCAAACACCAAGTAGGAGTAAAGTGTAACGTTGTAATAAGATGCCGAGCCATTCATTGTTTTTATCTGCATAGAATTTTTGCAGCAGTTCGTTATCATCAATATGGTCGTAATAATGGTTAATGGTAAATAGTTAATTGTAAATGAAAAGAACTCTGATAATTTTTAGAGCTTATTAGTTCTGCTATTTGAATATTTTATAAAAAACAGTAATGCTATACATTTATCATTAACAATTCCTCATGTATTTTTAATACTTGCGGTATCAGCAATTCTTGTTCGTCATTGGTTACAACAAAATCGCATAGCTTCATTTTTATACTTTCTTCTATTTGTTTATTCATTCTTGATTTTACTTCTTCTGCAGTAACATTATCTCTTTTCATGGCGCGTTGTATTCTTATTGTAGCAGGTGCGTATACGCCGATCACATAATCTAAATATTGCTGCGAACCACTTTCAAATATCAATGCCGCTTCTTTAACTGCATAATGGGTTGTTTGTTGCTGCATCCAGTCATTTGCATCTTTTATTGTTGCCGGATGAACCAATGAATTTAACAAAGCCAGTTTTTTCGGATCATTGAAGATGATAGTAGAAAGATGCTTTTTATCTAATTTTCCATAAGCATAAATATCTTTTCCAAAATTTTCTTTTATCTTTTCTTTTAATTCTTCATTCTCATCCATCAATATTTTGGCCCTTACATCAGCATAAAAAACAGGAATACCAAGCACCTCAAATACTTTGGCCACAGTGCTTTTTCCACTGCCAATACCTCCTGTTATTCCAACTTTTATCAATGCTAAATGCTTAACGCTAAATGCTGAATGCAATTGCTTTGCACAAATTACAAAAAACAAAACCCAAAATCCAGTAATTGTTACCTGAATTTTGGGTTTTAGCGTTAAGCATTTTGCGTTAAGCTCTCAGTACTTAGCTCTTGTCTGCAGAAGTAGTAGCAGTTTTATTGATGTTAACTGTCCACTCCATACTGATAGCGCTTTTTTCGATCTTGATATAACTACCAGGACTTACTTCAAGGTTAATGGTACCATCTTCATTTACTTTATTGATCACACCATGTATGCCCGCGATGGTTACAATTTTATCACCTTTTTGAAGGTTAGCGATCAGTTCTTTTTGTTGTTTTGTTTTTTTAGCCTGAGGACGGATCATGAAAAAATAGAATACCGCTATCATTCCACCCATCATTATCAGGGTTCCCGTTCCACCACCTTTACCAGATGGATCTGCCATTAAAAAAATACTTGCTAGTTGCATTGTTGTAGTTTATTGATTGTTAAATAAATAATTAGTTATTGATCATTGCCGGTTTAACTTCTCCCTTTAAAATTAATTTTGGGAAAGATGGATAAGCATTCGACTCTACAGTAATTACTTTATGATTACTGCCTCTTTTGCCGGCGCTGTTAAATATCACTTTGATCAAACCTGTATCACCCGGCAAAATAGGTTGATCAGGCTTATCGGCAATAGTGCAACCACAGCTCGCCGTCGCTTTAATAATTATTAAAGGCTTGTGGCCCGAATTTTTAAAAACAAAATCATGTTCTATTTTATCGCCTTCTGTTGCTGTATCAAAGGTATAAGTAGTTTGTTCTACTTGTACAGAAGTAGAATCATTTAGTTCCTGCTCCATTAAAATGCCTGCATCGTCAGCTATTTTATTCCTCCTATGCATATCACAGGAAAAAAGAGTGATTGAAATAAATGCGATCAGCAAAAGCTTTTTCATTCAATTAAATTGTAGGCGCAAGTTATTATTAAAGTGTACTGTTTTTAAAACTTTTTTTGTTAATTCTGTTTTGTGTTGATAGTTCTTTATGAATATTATCCAGAATACCGTTAATGAATTGCCCGCTTTGTGGTGTGCTGTAATCTTTTGCCAGGTCAATGTACTCGTTGATGGTTACCTTGGTCGGTATTGTCTCAAAAAACAAAAATTCGCAAATGCCCATTTGAATAATGATCAGATCAAGCGTTGCGATACGGTCTGCATCCCAATTTTTTAATTTCGGTTTCAACAGTTCCATGCTCACTTCTTTTTTATTGATCACGGTTTCTACCAGTTCTTTTGCAAACAACCATTTTTCGTTGCTGAGGATATGGTCAAAATTATAATTAGCCGGCTTTTGTAAAAAACTTAAAACAAGTACGCTCATCATTTCAGCGTCATCATCCCAGTTAATAAACAATTCTTCTACATGGCTAATAAAATCTTCGTTAGGAAGCATCAGGTTAGTGAAGATGAATTCAAGAATATCCCTTTCGCCTTTTTTATCTCTTGCCTGGATATTAATATAATCGTGATATTCTTCAGATTGCGCTAACGCGAGATATGTTTTCTTTAATAATTCGGCATCGATTATATGTTCAGGCTTTAGTTCGTCGAGCGCAAATTTGAAACTTGCACCTTCCAGCACTTTCCACAATAATTCGTTTCCGGCAATTTTGGTATTAATAGTAAGGTCTTCTGCACTGGGAAGATGTTTAGAGGCTTTTTTTAGTGCATCTTTTTCAGCATAACGGGCCACTTCTGATATAAAATAGATCAGGTAAACTAAAAGTCTGCGCGATTGTCCGAATTGTTTTTTTAATAAGGCAACGGCTTCCACGGGTTTGATCTCATTGTTTATGCTATCCATTGTGTATAGCGTCTGCATCACTTTAACCCTGATATTTCTTCTACTGATCATCCTTAAAGAACTTTTGTTTGAAGCCGCAAATGTACAAAATTAAAGCGGACAGGGTGAAAAAATGGCGCAAAAATCTATGTAATTGATTAATAACCCTGTCATGGAATGCCCAAACCTGTCAACTAATCTTAATAATATTTTTGGTACGAAATTGGTTTACCTTCGCCTGCCTGACAAATTTTTTGGGCATTTTTTAAAAAAACTAATAAAAATCAATACAATTATGGCAAAGAAGTCAACCATTACCCCGCTTCATGATAGGGTAATCGTGAAACCTGCTGCAGCGGAAGAAAAATCTAAAGGCGGCATTATTATACCTGATACAGCAAAAGAAAAACCACAACGTGGAACTGTGTTGTCTGCTGGCCCCGGTAAAAAAGACGAACCCGTAACTGTAAAAGCAGGCGATACTGTTTTATATGGCAAATACGCCGGTACTGAAATAACAATCGAAGGCATCGAATATCTTATTATGAGAGAAAGCGATATTCTTGCGATCGTTTAAATGTGTTGATGTGATAATGTGAAAATTTGGTAATGAAAACATCTCCAAATCACCAAATCATCACATCACCAAATCCTCTTAATTTTTTAAAAAACTACAAATTATAATAAAATGGCAAAAATGATATTCTTTGATATCGAAGCTCGCAATAAAATGAAGAAGGGCGTTGATACATTGGCAAATGCAGTTAAAGTAACACTTGGACCAAAAGGCCGTAACGTGGTTATTGAAAAGAAATTTGGTGCACCGCAGGTAACTAAAGATGGTGTTACTGTTGCAAAAGAAATTGAATTGGAAGATCCTATTGAAAATATGGGTGCACAAATGGTAAAAGAAGTAGCTTCTAAAACTGCAGATATTGCAGGTGATGGTACTACAACCGCAACCGTATTAGCACAAAGTATTATCGGTGAAGGTTTGAAAATGGTTGCAGCAGGTGCAAATCCGATGGACCTTAAACGTGGTATCGATAAAGCTGTTAAATGCGTAGTTGAAAGTTTGGTCGCTCAGAAAAAAGATGTTGGTAACAACTCTAAAATGATCGAACAGGTGGCAACTATTTCTGCAAACAATGATAATGAAATTGGAAAGTTGATTGCACAAGCAATGGCTAAAGTTGGTAAAGAAGGTGTTATTACTGTTGAAGAAGCAAAAGGTACTGATACAACAGTTGATGTGGTAGAAGGTATGCAATTCGATAGAGGTTATATCTCTCCGTACTTCGTTACAAACAGTGAAAAAATGCAGGCTGAATTAACAGCGCCTTTTATCCTGATCTACGATAAGAAAATTTCAGCGATGAAAGATATTCTTAGCGTGTTGGAAAAAGTAGCACAAACTGGTCGTCCGTTAATGATCATCGCTGAAGATCTTGATGGTGAAGCATTAGCAACATTGGTTGTAAATAAATTACGTGGTACCATTAAAGTAGCAGCAGTTAAAGCACCTGGCTTTGGCGACAGAAGAAAAGAAATGTTAACTGATATTGCAACATTAACCGGTGGAACCGTTATCAGCGAAGAGTTAGGTCATAAATTAGAAGGTGTCGAATTAACATCTTTGGGTCAGGCTACTTCAATAACAATTGATAAAGACAATACCGTTATCGTCGGTGGTAAAGGTAAAAAATCTGATATCGTTTCACGCGTTAACCAAATTAAAGCACAGGTAGAAAATACTACATCTGATTACGATAAAGAAAAACTACAGGAACGTTTAGCTAAATTAGCCGGCGGTGTTGCAGTACTATATGTTGGTGCTGCTACAGAAGTAGAAATGAAAGAAAAGAAAGACCGCGTTGATGATGCATTACATGCAACAAGAGCAGCGGTTGAAGAAGGAATTGTACCTGGTGGCGGTGTTGCTTATATCCGTGCTATTGCAAGTCTGGATAAATTAAAAGGCGCATTGAACGCTGACGAAACAACGGGTATTGCTATCGTTAAACGCGCTATCGAAGAACCGCTTCGCCAGATCGTTGCTAACTCGGGTATCGAAGGTTCTATCGTTGTGCAAAACATCAAAGAAGGTACGGCTGATTATGGTTTCAATGCACGCACAGAAGTATATGAATATATGTTTAAAGCAGGTGTTATCGACCCAACTAAAGTTAGTCGTGTAGCGCTTGAGAACGCAGCGTCAATTGCAGGTATGTTATTAACAACAGAATGTGTAATTGCCGACAAACCAAAAGAAGAAGCAGGCCATGGTGGTGGCGCTCCTGATATGGGCGGAATGGGTGGCTATTAATACCATCATCTCTCCAACAAATTTTAAAAGATCCCTTCCAATTTCGGAGGGGATCTTTGTATCTTCAACTATCTAAATCAAACTGCATGAGACAATTCGAAATACTGAAATTAACAAGACAATATTTGTTAAATGATATCAAAGACCTTACAGTTGAACAATTGAATGAGATACCTGCAGGGTTTAATAATAATATTATCTGGAACCTCGCGCATATGCTGGCTACACAACAAGGGATTTGTTATGCGCGCGCAGGAATAAAATTAATAATAGACCAGGATTTTTTCGATGCGTATAAACCCGGAACCAAACCCGGAAAATTTGTTGATGCAGATGAAATAGCCGCAATAAAAACCATGTTTATAGCAATGATCGATCAGTTAGAAATTGATTACAAAAATAATGCGTTCGCTAATTTTACTCCATTTACCAATCGTTACGGATTTGAACATCGCCATATCGACGACTCTATAAATTTTGTGTTGTACCATGAAGGGATACATTTTGGGATCATTAATGCAATGATGAAGCTTATGAAAAAATAACGTTAGAATTTAATATCCAGCTTAACTATCCCCTGGGTAGAATTATTATCAGTTTTCCATTGACCACCGTTTTGTATTAAATCTCTTACAGCATTATTCACATCTGTATCAATAGATTTTATAAAATAAAATTCTGTAGGAATAGGATTGAAGGTAGAATCAATTTTAAATTCGAAGATCATTTCGCCTCTTACTTTTCGTCCGTCGTCATAAGTGGAATAGGAGAGTTGATTTTCTAAATAATTTAAATAGGCAGACCAGCCCATTACAGGGGCAACTCCTTTTTTGTATAAAATCTCTACCTGACTTCTCGGGCCTGTATTATTTCCTGCAGTATCTTTTCCTAATAATATTTTACCCGTTCTCGCAACCTGATCCATATCATTGGCCTCAACAGGAGCA
>JABDBG010000061.1 GCA_013288745.1 Bacteroidota bacterium | reverse complement strand
CCTTCAACATTTAATTTTGCAGAAATTAATCCTACGCCACCACTTACTTTATAGTCTTGATTATTTCCATCATTCATAGTAACATCAACTACAGAAGATAAACGTCCGCCATATTGTGCGGGCATACCACCTTTATAAATCGTTATGTCTTTTACAGCATCAGGGTTAAAAGTTGAAAAGAAGCCCAATAAATGAGAGGCGTTATAAACAGGCGCCTCATCTAGTAAAATAAGGTTTTGATCTGCCGCGCCACCACGAACATAAAACCCACTATTTCCGTCTCCTGCTGATTGTATACCCGGTAATAATTGTATGGCTTTTAAAACATCTCTTTCTCCAAACAAAGCAGGAATGCCTTTTATCTCGTTCATCGTTAAACGCTCAACACCCATTTGCGGACTGGTAATGCTTCGTCCTTTTGGGGCAGACCTTACTGTTACTTCCGTCATCTGTGTGGAAGTTTCAGTAAGCGGAATTTTTAATTTGATATTTTTAGAGAGAGTTACTTCTTTTACATAAGGTTCTACTCCGATAGAAGTAACTTCAATAGTATAAGTTCCCGAATCTAAAGTAATTGAAAAGAACCCATATTCATTACTGACTGTTCCGAATGATGTGTTCACGATCCTTATAGAAGCACCAATTAATGTTTCGCCGGTTTTTTGTGATGTGACCGTTCCGCTAATGGTGAATTTGCCTTGTGCTTTTGATGACATACATATCGCAACAAACGATATGCATAAAATTAGTCTGGTTAGTTTCATTCAGTTACTGTTTTATCCTGCAATTATTTTTTGTTTTTTAAAGGCCTCAATAAATCTTCTATACCGTTTATTTTTATTTCATAAATGGTTTCTAATAATGTTCCGAGCTTTCCCTGAGGAAATCCTTTTCGTTGAAACCATTCTAAATAATGTACAGGCAAATCGCAAAGTAACCTATCCTTGTATTTTCCAAAAGGCATTTTCATGCTAACCAATTGAATTAATAATTCAGGATTGGCTTTTGGTTCTTCCATAATAAAATTTATAGCGAAGTTACTATATAAGTTATGTTAACTATTAGTAAAGAAAAGCATAACATGTTTTTGTGATTTGGGTCGGATAATAATTTTTACAAATATGTTAGAACAAACCTGGCTGCATGAACTGTGGTTTTTTCAAGCGTAGATGGTCGATCTTATTTAATTTATCAACAAGATAAACCGTTAGTTCGGGTGATAAGGCTTCATTGTGCATATGCATAAAAAAATAAAGTTCTTCGAGTCCTTTATCTAACCAGGATGTTATTCGATTTACCCAATCATCAATTCTCACATAATCAGTAGGATGCAAACTATTACCCACATAACGGATAAATGTTTTGGGCACGGTTAGTTCCATGTGCGCGCAATCTCTTCTTCCTGCAGTATCGGTTATTACGGCACCAATATTCAGTTGCTTAAGTGTATCAAATAATTCTTTTCGGATAGCTTTATCTGCAAACCAATTTGGATGACGTACTTCTAAAAAAAACTGAAGGTCTTTTGGTAGTGATCGCAAATATTTAAATAATTTTTCTTTCCCTGCAGGAGAATATTTTTCACTTACCTGTAAAAATATTGGGCCCAGATGTTCCTTGAATGCCAATATCCCTTCCAGAAAAGAAGTTGTTAATTCTTCGGCATTATTGAAGCTGCTGTAATGACTGATTATTTGTGGGACTTTCGGACAAAATTTAAAATCTATCCCCTTCGCTTTTGCGGCCCATTTGGCGATGGCGGCGGCATCATAAATTTTGTAATGAGTGGCATTTAATTCGATAGAATTATAATGCTTAACATACTCATCTAAAAAATTACTGTCTTTTGTTCCTTTGGGATAAATTTTTCCAAGCCATTCTTTTCTACCCCATTTGGCGCAGCCGATATAAATGGAAGGGTGTTTTGCTTTTTTACCTTTCAAAACCAATTTGTTTTCAACAGGGTCTTTCGGCAAGGAGAAATCAATATGCGCTAATGCTGAAGCATCTACTTTTCCGAATTCCATGATAATTTTTATAATGTGGAGTGGTAGAAGGATTGCAATTTATCTGCCAAAATCATCCTGCACCCTGATGATATCATCTTCGTCGGATGGATGATCGCCTTTTGTATGTTGCCAGATCTCAGCAACGATACCCCATTGTCCGGTACCAACCAAACGGTGCCTTTCTCCTTGTTTCAATTGGATGATGTCTCCAGGTTTTAAAACATGGTGGTTTCTTTCTTCATCATCATCACTGGTAACAACATCTGCTTTTCCTCCAATGAGTTTCCAGATCTCTGCACGGCGATGATGGTATTGCCAGCTCAATCTTTTTTGCGGGGCAACGATCAATATTTTCGGACTAAGCGTTTCGGCAATAAGAAGATCTTCTTTTTTTAAATGAGGGAAATAGGTAGCAATAAAATGCTCGGCCTGCGATTCATCAATAACAAAAAATCCTCCCCATGGGCGCGAGCTGTCTTGTTTAACGATTGTAAATTTTAAATCTTTCAGGTATTTTTCTACATCAACAAAAACATCTTCTTTGTTAATATGCGCGTTATAAAAAAGAGTCATAATAATTATCTGCCCATATAAACCATCAGGATCTGTACATCGCTCGGATTAACTCCTGAAATTCTTGACGCCTGTCCTAAGGTTTGGGGTTTTATTTTTGTGAATTTTTGTCTTGCTTCGTTAGATAAAGAAACCAGTTTATCATAGTTAAAATTATCCGGGATATGCAGGTCTTCCAACTGGCTCATTTTAGCAACCAGCTCTTTTTCTTTTTCAATATACGTATCGTATTTGATCTGGATCTCTGCCTGCTCAATGGAAAACCTATCAAAACCTTCCAATGCTGTTTTTACTTTTGGAATAGCTTTTACCATATCTGTTAAACCAACATTCGGCCTTCTTAAAACCTGTGCTGTTTTTTGTCTGCTTACTAACGGTGACGAGTGTACGCTTTCCAGCATTTCATTTGCGTCTTCCGGTTCAAGGCTCATCGTATTCAGAATATCTTTTACTTTTTCTACTGCTTCTCTTTTCAAGATCACTTTGTCCATTCTTTCCTGGGAAGCCAATCCGATACGGTAACTTTTTTCTGTTAATCTTAGATCCGCATTATCCTGTCTTAACAAGGTCCTGAATTCTGCCCTGCTCGTAAACATTCTGTACGGTTCATCCGTGCCTTTATTAATTAAGTCATCGATCAACACGCCGATATATGCTTCGCTTCTTTTTAAAACGAATGGTTCAAATTCGAATGCACTTTGATGTGCATTGATGCCTGCCATCAAACCCTGGCAAGCTGCTTCTTCATAACCCGTAGTTCCATTTATCTGGCCGGCAAAGAATAAGTTCTTTATGAGCTTAGTTTCTAAAGTAAACTTTAATTGAGTGGGTGGAAAATAATCATACTCAATAGCGTAGCCCGGCCTGAACATTCTACAGTTTTCAAAACCAGGAACCTGTCTAAGTGCTTGAATCTGAATATCTTCTGCTAAAGAAGTTGAAAACCCATTAACATATATCTCTACTGTATTAAAACCCTCCGGTTCAACAAATAGTTGATGACGGTCTCTTTCTGCAAAGCGATTGATCTTGTCTTCTATACTAGGACAATACCTAGGTCCTGATCCTTGTATCCTTCCCTGGTACATTGGGCTCTTATCAAATCCACTTTTCAAAAGATCATGAACCTTATCGTTGGTATAAGTTATCCAACAGCTTTTCTGTTGCTCAGGTTTAAGTCTTTCAATATCCAGAAAGCTAAATCCTATTATATCATCGTCACCTTTTTGTTCTTCCATTTTAGAATAGTCAAGACTTCTGCCGTCTATTCTTGGGGGTGTTCCCGTTTTAAGCCTGTTGCTTTCAAATCCAAGCGATACTAGTTGTTCTGTTATGCCCGTTGCCGCTTTTTCAGCAGCTCTTCCGCCTCCGAAATTCTTTTCACCTATATGAATTACCCCATTGAGGAATGTTCCATTAGTGAGAACAACCGATTTAGCTTTAATATCATGGCCTAAACCTGTCTTAACCCCACAAACCTTCCCATCTTTTATCACCAGTCCGTTTACCATATCCTGGTAAAAATCCACATTGGAGGTATTCTCCAGCATTTCTCTCCATTTACCTGCAAATAGCATTCTATCGCTTTGCGCTCTTGGGCTCCACATTGCCGGTCCTTTAGACACGTTCAACATTCTAAACTGTATCATGCTTTGATCGGTAACGATACCACTATAGCCACCTAAAGCATCTATCTCTCTTACAATTTGTCCTTTTGCGATGCCTCCCATGGCAGGGTTACAACTCATTTGGGCAATGGTCTGCATATTCATAGTAATAAGCAGTACTTTACTACCGAGGTTAGCGGCAGCAGCAGCGGCTTCACAACCGGCATGACCGGCGCCCACTACTATGATATCGTATTCTGGAAACATGGATGCAAAGGTACTAATAGCTAAAAGCTTTTTAAAATCTATCTTAAAAAACAAATGCTCCACGTGGAGCATTCTAACTATCTTGATCTAAATGTTCCACGTGGAGCATTATTTAAAATATAACTTAAGATACTTTTCCTCCGCAGCTCTCATGGCCTTTTCATCAGAAAGCTTTTTATCCTTATAACCACATAAATGGAGGGCTCCATGGAATATTACCCTGTGCAGTTCATTTTTGATCGTATTTCCTAATTGCTCTGCATTGTCTTTTACCCTGTCAATGCTTATGTAGACTTCACCTTCTATTAAGTCCTTTGTTGAAGAAAGGTCAAATGTTATAATATCAGTAAAGTAATCATGCTGTAGAAATTGTTTGTTTATCTCTAATAAATACGAATCAGAGCAAAATACGTAGGTTAAAGAAGTTGCAGGCGTTTTCTCTTTCTTAAATATGCTTTGTATAAAGCTTTTAAGCTTGGTTCTATCTGTTAGCGTGATCTTTTGATCAGTAAAAAAAAATTGAATGTCCATATCTTATTTTCTAAAATCGAAATTATAGAACAATAATGAATGAATACTTTTGTAACTAAATAAAGAAGTCTAAAATGGACAAGCGTCTCTCAGAAATTAAAGTTGGAAAGACAGTTATAATTAAGGCCTTTGAAAAAGATGATATCTTTTTAAAGCTGATGGAAATGGGTTGCGTTCCGGGGGAAACAATTATTGTTGACCAGGTTGCTCCATTAGGAGACCCTATATCAATCTTAGTAGCAGGGTATAATCTTAGCTTAAGATTAAATGAAGCCGAGAATATCTGGGTAGAAGAGGTTGTCTTAGAAAAGAATAAATTTTAATAATACATTAATAGCCAATAGATTATGAAAATAGGATTATATTTTGGCTCCTTTAATCCTATACATATTGGTCACCTCATTATAGCAAATCATGTAGCCGATAATACTGATCTTCAAAAAGTTTGGTTTATTGTTTCACCGCAGAATCCTTTGAAACAATCCTCTTCTTTACTGAATGAATATGATCGTTTGCACCTCATCAATATCTCAATAGAAGGTGAAAATAAATTGAGAACATCAAACGTAGAATTCGCATTGCCGAAACCTTCGTACACCGTTGACACACTTGCCTACCTGAAAGAGAGATATCCTGAGCATGAATTTTCTGTAATTATGGGTAGCGACAGTTTTTCAAATATTACTAAATGGAAGAATTACGAAGTTATCTTGCAAAATTACGGGTTATATATTTATAAGCGTCCGGGTTTTGAAATAGATACTACCTTAAAAAAAGACCTAATAATATTGGACGCTCCTTTATTAGAAATTTCGTCTACCCGTATCCGTGAGTTATTAAAACATGGTAAATCAATAAAATATTTAGTACCTGATATAGTTAAAGAGGAAATAGAAAGGAATGGGTACTATAAATGATCTAAAAGATCCATCCTAATAATAAACAAAATAATACTACGACCGGAGCAGGGATCCTGGTAAAATTTAATACAAGAAAAGTAGCTACAATAACAGAAATATTCAAAAAGCTTATTCTATTAAAAGACATAATGGAAACATCTTTTAATAAGTAAAAAGTAGCGGCTATCATTAATCCAACAACGACAGCATTGATCCCTTCCAATGCCCGGTAAACGACGACATATTTTTTGAAGTACTGCCAAACAGGAAAGAAAAATAATACCAACAGAGCGCTGGGGAGAAAAATAGCAATAGTCCCAATAAGGCTGCCAAGAAGCTGCATATCCTTTCCCTGATCTTTTAAAGCAATCCCCCCAGTATAAGAAGCAATGGCAAATATTGGTCCCGGAATAGCCCTTACCATACCTGCTCCGGTTAAAAGCTCATCTCTGTTAATTGTTATGATCTTTTGCTTAGAATCAACAAATTTGGCATCAGTCGGCCTTGCAACATATTGATCTAATATCATAGGAATTAAAACATCTCCTCCACCAAAAACAAAACTACCGAACCTATAAAAATTTTCAAAAAGATTATATGCTTTTCTATGTTCCCAATTTTCCTTCCTGGCAGATTCACTCAATAAACCCGCTATAATAAATATCAAAACAAAGAGCCAGATATTTGTCCAGCGAATATGCCTTGGCCTGATCACTTCTTCCTCCGGAATACGTTTGCTGCTAAAATTTGTTGCTATCCCGCCAAAAATAATAAGCACAGGAAATATCCATGGAGTTTTAAATAATACATAAGTAACAGTTATAGAAACAACCATTATTATCTGTGTTATCTGATTATTGACAGATATCTTAAAGGCTCTTACTGCAGCAAATACAAGAAAACCAATAGCCATCGGCTGAATGAATTGAAAAAAACTATTTTGAAGATTTTCTGTGCCGATAGCAACCACCAAAAAAGATAAAGCACTCATCACAATACAAGCCGGAGCAATCCAAACCAATAAAGTCAATACAGCTAAAATAACACCACCTTTTTTATAACCAATCAGTGTAATTGTTTGTGTAGAAGAAGCACCTGGAAGCATTTGGCAAAAAGAAACATATTCCATTAATTCATCTGCAGTAATATCTTTTCTTCTTTCGACAAAGGTTTTCATCATCATTCCAAAATGACCCGGTCCACCAAAAGCTGTGACACTATGTAACAAAACGGTCTTTAAAAATGATATTTGACGAAGCAATCTCATGAGCTAAAGTAAAATATAATTACCAAGGTAAAAACTGAATAATTTAAACGGTAATTATAAACCATATTGTGCACTAATAGCCAACATTCTTTCAATAGGTTTTCTTGCAGCTACCCTCAATTGTTCATCCATTGTAATTTCAGGCAACTCATATTCCATACATAAATATAATTTTTCAAGTGTATTTAATTTCATATAGGGACAATCGTTACAAGCACAATTATTAGTAGGAGGAGCAGGTATAAATATTTTATTGGGACTATCTTTTTGCATTTGGTGTAATATCCCTGTTTCGGTAACTACTATAAATTCATTGGCGTCACTCTTTTTAGAATAATTTAATAAACCTGTTGTACTACCGATATAATCTGCTACACTTAAAACAGCTTCCTCACACTCCGGATGCGCAATTACTTTAGCTTTAGGGTGACGGATCTTTAATTTAGTAATCTTTTCTAAACTAAAGATTTCATGTACCATACAGGCTCCGTTCCATAATATCATATTACGTCCCGTCTTTTTATTTAAATAAGCGCCTAAATTTTTATCCGGAGCAAAAATTATCTTCTGTTCTTTTGGTAAGCTTTCAATAATAGTCTGTGCGTTACTGCTTGTACAAATAATATCACTTAAAGCTTTCATTCCCGCGGAACAATTAATATAAGTGATAACTATATGGTCAGGATATTTATCCCTGAATTGCTTAAATAAGGCCGGAGGGGCAGAATCACTTAAAGAGCAACCGGCTTTCAGATCCGGTAATAAGACTTTTTTAGTAGGATTTAATATTTTAGCCGTTTCACCCATAAAATGAACTCCGGCAAAAACGATCATGTCAGCATTGGTCTTTGCTGCTTCTTGGGCTAAACCTAAACTATCTCCTATAAAATCAGCTACATCCTGTATATCAGGCTCCTGATAATAATGAGCTAAAATGATTGCATTTTTTTCTTTCTTTAATCTTTTTATTTCCGAAAAAAGATCAAGATTAACATCTATATCAATATCCAAAAAACCAATGCTTTCAATTTTTTCTTTAGCGATGTTAATATCTTGCATAATAACTTTTAATATTTCTTTTATTTAAAATAACCTATTACTATTAAGGGTGTGGATTTGTGGATAGAAACTTTTTATCAAATTTGCTATCATCAAAATTACTAATTATCCACTTCTACTAACAACCAATTAACATAATTATTATTAAACATATTAGTCATTCTATCAAGTTTACTTACCTGTTTCTATATATTTTTAAACATGCCTTATAATAAGTTTCTACAGTTAGTTCATATTTATTATTCTCAAGATCTTTATAATACCCCAAAGCAACCTGGTCTGCAATT
>JABDBG010000060.1 GCA_013288745.1 Bacteroidota bacterium | reverse complement strand
AAGAATATCAGCAACGACTTTCAGCAGGAACTACCACCTGTGTTACAACTGTAACGGAATATCTCCAAAAAATAGACGCACGTAAAAATCTGAATGCATTTACAGAAGTTTATGCTGAAGAAGCTTTGCAAAAAGCAGCAACGCTTGATGCTAAACGCAAATCAGGTGTGCCCTTAGGTAAGTTACATGGTGTTGTAATAGCCATCAAAGATGTGATCTGTTACGAAGGTCATGAAACAACGGCTTCATCAAAAATTTTAAAAGGATACAACGCAGTATATACTGCAACAGCATTACAACGTTTGTTGGATGAAGATGCCATCATTATCGGTAATTGTAACTGCGATGAATTTGCGATGGGCAGCACAAACGAGAACTCTGCTTACGGCAATGTTTTAAACGCATTGGACGAAACGAAAGTGCCTGGTGGTTCATCCGGTGGCAGCGCCGTAGCCGTACAGGCCGGGTTCTGCATGGTGAGCTTAGGAAGCGATACGGGCGGTTCTGTAAGGCAACCGGCAGACTTCTGCGGTATCGTTGGTTTAAAGCCTACTTATGGCCGAATCTCACGGTATGGGTTAATCGCTTATGCTTCTTCTTTTGACCAGATAGGAATCTTTGGAAACAATGTTGAAGATGTTGCCATCACATTAAGCGTAATGGCCGGACCTGATGATTTCGATAGCACTGCCATACAAACAGCTCCTGAAAATTATTCTCAGCCGATAGGCACAAAAAAATACCGTATCGCTTATTTCAAGAAAGCGATCGAACATGAATCTTTAAATAAAGAGATCAGTACTTCCATAAAAAATTGTTTCGAACAATTAAAAAAAGATGGCCATACCGTTGAAGCAGTTGATTTTGATATGTTGGCGCATATCGTTCCTGCTTACTATGTTTTAACAACGGCGGAAGCTAGTAGCAACCTCAGCCGTTTTGATGGCGTACGATTTGGACACAGAACAAAACAACCTGTCAGCGATCTTACAGAATTCTACAAACTAAACCGCAGTGAAGGCTTTGGTAAAGAAGTGAAGAGAAGAATTATGCTTGGAACTTTTGTTTTAAGTACCGGCTATTATGATGCGTACTTCAGCAAAGCGCAACAGGTAAGAAAATTATTGGTAGATAAAACAAATTCGATCTTCAAAGATTTCGATGCCATCATTATTCCTACAACACCAACAACGGCTTTTAATATTGGTGAAAAGACACACGATCCTATCGCCATGTACCTGGCAGATATTTATACCGTATTCGCTAACCTGACAGGTGTACCGGGAATTTCTGTGCCACTATTTAAACACAGCAACGGCCTGCCTTTCGGCTTACAGGTTATGACCAAGAAGCAAGATGAATTAACCTTATTACAATTGTCGCAGTTGTTATTACAACAATATAAAACCACTTAGTGGCTTACTAAAGTGAACAAACTATTCTCCATATGTTTTTTTTGTTTACTGATCGTAAATGCATCAGCAAGAAATTTTTTTGTTGAGCAAATAATAGAAGATACGATCGTTGATGCAAAGAAAGAAGACACTGCTATTGCTCAGGTACTTCAATCAACAACCCCACCCAAACAAGCCGAAGCAAAAGAGATCAACCAGGTTACCAAGTATGGTTTTAAAAATCTTTTTTTAAATTATACCTACAATCCTCTACTGCCTTATGCAACGCAGATAAATCCCAATGCAGAAGCATTTATGCAGGATTATATAAAAGCACATACTGCCAACCTGCAAAAAATGAAAGGCTGGGGACTGCCTTATTTTAATCTCATCGAAAGTATTTTACAGCAATATGGTTTGCCGAAAGAACTAAAATATATCGCTGTAATAGAATCAAGCCTGCAATCAAATGTTGTTTCTACAAAAGGCGCTTGCGGCCCATGGCAATTAATGCCCGGCACCGCTAAAACACTGGGCTTAACGATCAATCCTTATGTTGATGAACGTACCGATTATTATAAAAGTACAGGCGCCGCTTCAAAATATTTATTGCAATTATACGGACAGCTGCACGATTGGCTATTAGTAATGGCAGCTTATAATGGCGGGTTAGGCAGGGTAAATGAGGCGATCAAAAAAAGCGGCAGTACTGATTTTTGGAAATTGGAATTTTATCTACCGGAAGAATCAAGAACTTATGTAAAAAGATTTTTAGCTACGCAATATATAATGGAAGGCGATGGTAGTGACACGCATGCTTCCGATAGTTCTCATATAGCATACATTGGAACCTATAACGCAAGTCCTAATCTATCACAAACTGAACAAGCTGATCTACAAAAATTAACGATCTCAGGTAGGTATAATTCTGCAATCATTGCAAAGAACATCGCAATGCCTATGTCAGATTTTGATCGGTACAATCCTTATTTCGATAAAATAATATCAACTAATGGAAGTTTTGATCTTAAACTGCCTTCGGCTAAAATGCAGCTCTTTCAAACAAATAAATATCCGATCCTGGGTGAATGCATGCAGAATTTATTAACCGGTGCCTGTATTCCAACGTATACGCCACCGCCAGCTCCTCCTAAAAAAAGCAAGCCCCAAAACAAAACACACAAGCATTAAAATTGTAAGTAGATCGGTAAAACGGGTTCGGCAGTTTTTACCTGCATAAAAATAAATACCATTACAAAGGCTATTAGTAAAAAAGCGACCAATGGCAATTTAGCCAACAGGCCCTTTACTTTGTCTTCTGTTTCTTTTGGTATAAAATGCAATGCAAAACCCAATAACATTACCAGGAACACATTTTGATAATTAGCAAATAAACTGCGCCAAACACTTCCATCAAAATTCCCGGAGATCTGTCCTATCAGAGCTTTTGAATCTGCAAAAGAAGATGCCCTGAAAAATATCCAGCAAAAACAAACAAAATGGAAAGTGAGTATTACACCTATGATCTTAAACAAAACACTGGTCCAATTATATTTTAATTTTTCGACGACATAGTTCTTTGCTTTTTCAAAAGTTAAGGCGAACCCATGCATTCCTCCCCAGGCAACAAAGTTCCAGCTGGCTCCATGCCAAAAACCACCCAATAGCATTGTAATAAAAAGATTGAGGTAGGTCCTGAATTTCCCCTTTCGGCTACCGCCAAGTGGAATATATAAATAATCACGCAGCCAGCTTGATAAGGAAATATGCCACCTGCGCC
Source organism: Bacteroidota bacterium (assembly GCA_013288745.1). Taxonomy (GTDB): domain Bacteria; phylum Bacteroidota; class Bacteroidia; order Chitinophagales; family Chitinophagaceae; genus Ferruginibacter. Next base: position 5,581 of record JABDBG010000060.1, on the reverse strand, counting down.
AAAACTCAGTGATAGAACTACTTTGATAAGGTGAATTAAAGTTAGGCGGAATAGTTATGCCACACCACCTCACAATACCGATCGCCATATCTGAATAGCCGGAGAAATCGCAGTAGATAACTAGCGCATACCCATATACGCCAAGCAAACATTCAAGTCCCACATGCTTCGAAGGATCATCAAAAATATACCCCACAAAATTCACATTGATAAAATCAGAGATCACGATCTTTTTAAACAGTCCGGAAAAAATAAGGTAGAATCCTGTTGCAAAATCATCTTTGCTAACATAATAAGGTTTGTCTAATTGTGGCAAAAAATCTGCCGCCCTAACAATTGGCCCCATCATTAATTTTGGAAAAAATGACAGGAAGTATAAGTAATCAATAAATCTTGTAACGGGTTTAAAATGCCCTTTATACACATCAACCGTATAACTTAGGTTCTCAAAAGTGTAAAATGAAATGCCCACAGGCAATAATAAATTAAGCGGATGTAATCGTAAAGCAGAAAAACTACCGATCAACTGAATAAAGAAGTTGGTGTATTTAAAATAGAAAAGCAAACCGAGATTTAAGATAATACTTGTAACCAATAAAGCTTTTTTCTTAGCCCGATTAGTTATTCCGTAAATGGCATTGGATATAAAAAAATCTACGATCGCCGAAATGATCACAAGCCCTACGAACCAACCACAGGCCTTATAAAAAAAGTACAATGAAAAAATAGTAAAAGTAAGAATACGCGCATTACGGTTTTGCGCTACCAATGAATAAGTGATAATGAACACCACAAAGAACCATATAAAAAACCCACTGTTAAATAACAGCGGCTCTTTAGGATCGTACAATAGATTTTGTACCAGCTTATCGAGATCAATTGCAAACATGCAGTGTTTTTATAATTAGTTCGGTTTATCCATACTGGTGATAAATGCCTCGAAAAAAGATTGAGCTAATATACCATATCCTTTGGCATTAAAATGCACATGATCGGGCATTGCTAATTTTTTTTGGTACCAGCTACTCATAGAATTTGTTCCACCCATCACCTGGTGAAGATCCCAATAAGCAATATTATGGTCATCCGCGTATTTGATCAATACATTAGTTACATGTTCTACTTCGGGCAGTGCCGTATATATTCCTCTGCGCTTATCGAATTTTAATCCATCCGGTGGTGTTGTGATCAATATTTGTGAATTGGGCGATACCGATTTTATCTTACTTATCAAATGATCTACTTTTTGATAAAAATCTGTTTCTGATGATTCAGAGAAAGCATCATTCGTTCCTAAAGAAATAATAACCAGATCAGGCAAATCATTTTTCAATTGTGCATTCAATTCATTCAACTGATCGTAATCAGTATATTTTGTTCCTATTTTACAAACCGTTTGAAAATTAAAAAATAAACGGCCATTGTATTTTTGTCCGTAATAATCATTGAGCTTTTGCATGATCGCTTCAGAAAAAAACCCCGACTTAATATGCGAGTCGCCAATATGCAATACTTTGATCATCGTTAAAGCAGAATTAGCCATATGTATTCGTTGCCTAACCAGGTCTAAGCCGCTTGCATTATGTATCTGGTTATCGAAATCTTGTGAGGATATTGCAACGGCCCTATTGACCGCCATTTTACTGACAATAGTTTGTTGTTTAATTACCGGAGAAAGTAAAAACAGAAAATTAATTAGGATGTTTTTCAAAATCATTATAGTCGTTCATAATTGCACTGTACAAATAATTGGCAATACGTTTGCCCCCCCTTGAATTTACGTGCGTGTAATCTTTATTGGCATAAGTAGTATCGCCTTCTACCCAATTTACTAAAGAATTTTCTCCGCCCATGGCGTGATACAAATTAAAGAAATCAATATTGGTCGCTCTCGCCATATCATATTGCCCGTCTACCAATGGTTCTACACCATCTTCTGTACGCCAGGTACCACCATCATAATCAAAATCTTTATCGGCGGTTGATACCAGCAAAATACTTGTCTGAGGAAATGCATCTTTTATTTTTTTTAAAATAGGTTGCATCTTTTTACAATACCAGCTAAAATCTGTGAGGTTAGGTCTGAATAAAAGATTAGGGCCATATTGAAATATCAACAGATCATAAGGCCTCGTTTTTTGTATTTGTTCCAAAAATTCGGGTGTAAAATAGTTGAACTCAACACCGGTAATTCCTCTGAAAGAAAAATTATCAATGTAGATACCATCATTCGATTCAAATGCAGCGCCATACATCGGGATATCTTTTGATGAAATACTGATGCGTACATTTTTAATGCTATCAAAAACCAGATTAGTCTCATTAAATTGCTGCGTTGCAGTAATAATTTGTTTTTGACCGTTGGCAGTTAATACTGCGTTTGATGATTTGTCTTCAGTAGGCATGCCGTATAGCACTGAAACATTATTAAAGAAATTCAAATGCGGCCGTTCAACGGTATGGTAATTAACCCAGCTATTCGCGTCTGAAAAAAAACTATGTCCGGATATAAATAAATTAGCATCAGCTTTATCATCTGATTTAAAACTAACATCGTTCCAATCATCGGAAAATTCATGGGTCACTGTTTGTCTGAAACCTGCAACTATAGAAGTTATTGGTACAAAACCAACTCCTTCTCCACCAAAATAATCTTGTAATTGTTTACGCAGGTCTTGCGTTATCAGATCGCCTTCTATAAATGAATCGCCAAAGTACGCAATGCGTATTTTTTTTCGTGTATGATTTTTTAATTCGTGGAGTTTTTGTAAAAAACTATCCAGAGGAAATTCCTGCCCTGAACTATTGATCAAACCGGCATAAGAATTATAATCGCGGATAACTATTTTTTTGTTGCCTACTACAACAATGCTATCATGTTTTGATTTCGTAATTTTAGCCGCTAAGCTATCCTTAGTTTGTAACGTATCTTTTTTTATATCGCCCAGGATATCAATGATGCGAAAATTAGCTCCGAGGAGATCGGGCTTCCATTCAAATAAAAAAGTGGCTGTTAATAATAGTACAAGAAATAAAATATTAAACAGTAGAACATTCTTTTTCTGGTTCATGTGCCCACAAAATTAGCCGCTTTGTTTTGAATCTTAGACAGTTTATTTTTAAGATTTATTAGGTAATGGCGGACCATTCCCTGCCGGTTGTGAATTATCGGGCTCAGGTTGCTTCACGTCTAACTTATATAATTCATATTCAGAAATGATCATTTTAATACGATGTACCCATATCTCCTGCGCGGATGAATATTTCGACTTATTCATATCCTTTAGCCAGAGATGATAGTCCATATTATTTTTCAATTTAGGATAGAATCTTTTCCGGGAAAGGATACCGCAAAAATCTGCAAAAGATGCTTCTGCAGATGCGTATTGCTTATATTTTGTGTGGCGTTTTTTAAGATGGTTTCGCCCTTTTACACCAAAATAATTATTTAATTGTCTGCAGTTAAGACTTGTTCCGCTGCCGGATTCCAAAGTAGATACACCCAAAATGATCGAAGTGGGAATACCCCATTGTTTGGATAGATCCATCGCCATGTCGGTATGTTTTCTAATGTACCTAAGGGTTACTTCTTGCGCTGAACAAATGTTGATAGAGAGAAGTAGCAAGCAGCATAAGGTCAATTTTACTTTATTCATAAAATAAGACTTTACTCGAAATATAATTGAATATACAATTTTCCTTCTAATATTTACCGTAATACCGCCTTAATTGCTTCTGCTTTTAGCAAAGATTCCTCATATTCCTGTGCAGCATCGCTGTAAAATGTAATAGCACCGCCTGTTTGAAAAGAAAGATATTGCGCTGTGCTATTGTACAATAAACTTCGTATCACCACATTAAAATCAAAATCACCATCAGGATTTATATAACCTATCGACCCTGAAAAAAGGCCACGTTTTGTTTGTTCATATTGTTCGATCAATTCCATTACGCGTTTTTTTGGTGCGCCTGTCATTGAACCCATCGGAAAAGTAGCTTTGATAGCATCAACCCAGTGGAGATCTTTTTGCAATCGCCCGCTAACGGTACTGATCATTTGGTGTACCTGCGGAAAACTATAAATACCAAAAAGCTCGTCAACTTTTACGGTACCTTCTTCACATATTTTGCTAAGGTCGTTTCTTACCAGATCCACCACCATAACGTTTTCACTGCGCTCTTTATTGCTGTTCAGGAGACTTGTTTTACTGTATTCATCCTGCAATTTATTGACCAGGTCACGCTTAGCGGTACCTTTTATTGGCTGAGAAATGACCATATAGCCTGTCTTTTTAAGGTACCGCTCGGGACTGGCACAGAGACAATATTTATCATTTAATTTATATAAAGCCGCGAATGGATTGGGTGATAGTTCGGTTAGTTGATGGTACACTGCAATAGGATCTATCGATGCGTTTTCCGCATAGAATTCCTGGCAAAAATTCAGCTCATAGCAATCGCCTCTTAATATTTGTTGCTGTATTTTTTTTATTGTCGTTAAATAATTTTCCTGCGAGATCCTGTTTTGAATAACTGGCGAATTTTTAATGGAAGATACAATCTCTGCTGAGCAAGATTGGATCCTATCAAAAATAATGGTAGCATCATCATCACAAAAAATAGTAAGCTGATCTTCTTTTAACTGCAATACAATTTCAGGAACAAAAAAATGAAGATCGCTGAATCCAATACCATCAAAATTTGCAGATGATAATTTTTCTGTCTCATTTTTAAGATCATATCCTAAATGTCCGAACAGCCAGCCTTTATGTTTATCCGAAAATTCTTTTAACTGTAGTAATGCAGCTCCGGTATTGACTTCAATATTCGCTTTACTACCGACCGCCAGTAAGCTTTCGAATGCAGGTATATCAAAATTATATTGCTGGTTATCCAGTAAACAAAAAAATGTTGAACGGTTTGGCCCAGTTCAACATTTTTTGTTTGAATGTTATGTAATCAGTTATTGCAAATGGAGTGCTTTTCACGTATGCTGTTTTTGTTACTAGCCCTTCGCACTTGCTACTAGCTGTTCCTTAAAAATCATCGTCATCATCATCAAAACCTCCGCCCAGATCATCATCATCAAAACCAAGGTCCTTAAAATCATCATCCATCTTCAGATCATCATCTTCTTCTTTAGCGCCTTTTTTACCGGGAGCTTTTTTACCTTTTGATTTAGGAATATCGAATTCTGCAAAGTCAGGATCCCATTCGTCGTCATCTGATTCACCATTGCTTTTTTCCCAATCATCTGTTTCTTCTACATCATCATCGTCGTCATCGTCATCATCTCCTTTCTTCTTAGCCGCACCTTTGCCTTTTTTAACGGGTATATCATCTTCCAGATCCAGGTCATCATCATCGTCATCATCTTCGTCTTTCTTAACCGGCTTAGCTGGAGCTTTTTTAGGCGCAGCCTTTTTTGGAGGCGCTACTTTTTTTGCAGGTGTCTTTTTTTTGTCTGCCATAATTCAACTTAATTGTACTGTAAATTTTCTAAGAGATTTTTAATTAGCCAAAAAAAAAGGCATTTATTTTATTTTATTTTTTATGCGACAACTATTTGGTCTCTACCCGC
>JABDBG010000059.1:307-9416 GCA_013288745.1 Bacteroidota bacterium | reverse complement strand
TTGCAGGTGTTGATCCTATTGCCGTAGAAGATATACAATCAATTGTAGCGAAGCTAAAATTCAGACAGATCGGTATCCTGATAACTGATCACAATGTAAACGAAACTTTATCTATTTGCGATAGAGCTTATTTATTGATCGATGGAAAGATATTTAAACACGGCACTGCAGAAGAATTAGCCGATGACGAGCAGGTACGCCGTTTATACCTGGGCAGAAATTTTGAATTAAAAAGAAAAGACTACCTGCATGATGAAGCAGAAAGGTCCGTTACGGAGAAGAGATCTGCAGTATAAATAGATGCAATTATTACCATCTATAAAAGATTACAATTCCTTTCTCAAGTTTCCGTAGTATTTGTGTATTTTGCCCATTCATGAAACTCCTATCCCCCGCCATATCACGTTTAGCAAGGATGCGTTCCTGGCGTATCGAGAACTGGAGCAACAATCCGGTGTCGGCACAGAGAGCAGTTTTACAAGACCTTGTTACAGCAGCACAATACACGGAGTTTGGCAAAAAATATAATTTCACAAAACTGTTTTCCGTAAAAGAATTTAAACAAAACGTCCCTATTCATGAATACGACGATATCAAGCCGTATATCGAAAGAATGATGGAGGGCGAACCCAATGTTTTATGGAACACGCCTATTGCGTGGTTTGCAAAATCATCTGGAACTACCAGCAATAAAAGCAAATTCATCCCAATCAGTGAAGAAAGCTTGCAGGATAACCATTACCAGGGATCAAAAGATGTGTTGACCACTTACTACAAAAATTTTCCTTCAAGCGATCTGCTAACGGGCAAGGGGCTTGTGATCGGTGGTTCTCACCAGATAAGCAGAATAAATGACGATATACAATATGGCGATCTAAGTGCTGTCTTAATGCAGAACTCGCCTTTCTGGGGGCAATGGTTACGGACCCCTGAACTAAGTGTTGCCTTATTAGATGAATGGGAAAATAAAATAGAAAAATTAGCTCTCTCAACGGCTGAAGAAAATGTAACCTCATTGGCGGGCGTACCTACATGGACCTTATTATTACTGAAGAGAATACTGGAAATAAAAGGCAAATCAACCATCAAAGAAGTTTGGCCAAATCTCGAATTATATATCCATGGTGGCGTTTCATTTATTCCTTATCGTGAGCAGTTTGATAAAATAATCGGAGAACCGATCAACTATCTTGAAATTTATAATGCAAGCGAAGGCTTCATTGCTGCGCAGGACCTCCCGGAAGATGACAGCATGTTATTATTTACAGAGCACGGAATATTTTATGAGTTCATGCCCGTAGAAGAATACGAAAAAAAAGACCCTCAAACGATCGGACTAAAAGAAGTACAGCTTCATAAAAATTATGCGCTGATCATAAGCACCACAGGTGGTTTATGGCGATACCTGATCGGCGATACCATTCAGTTCACTTCTATCAATCCATATAAAATAAAAGTAACAGGCAGGTTAAAACATTTCATGAATGCTTTTGGTGAAGAAGTGATCATCGACAACAGCGATAATGCCATTGCGATCGCATCAGAAAAAACCGGTGCCATTGTAAATGATTACACTGCCGCACCTCTTTATTTTAGTGATAAGAGCAATGGCACACATGAATGGCTGATCGAATTTGATACAATGCCTGCCGATATTAAACAGTTTACCATTGAATTAGATACTGCATTAAAAAATATTAACAGCGATTATGAAGCAAAACGCCATAAAGATATTGCACTACGTTTACCCGTTATTCATGCCGTACCAAAAGGAACATTTAAAGAATGGCTTCGCCGGAAAGGCAGTCTGGGTGGGCAACACAAAGTACCAAGACTAAGCAATGAAAGAAAAGTGGTAGAAGAAATTTTAGCGATAATCAATAATGGCTGTCAGTAATACACAACATCTTTAGCGAGTTAATTTGAATAGTTCGTTTACGCTTGCTAAATTCGCACAACAAAATAAAACACTTAATAAAAATTATTCATGAAATTATTACAACACAAGGTTGCCATTGTAACAGGTGCAGCTCGTGGAATCGGTGAAGGAATTGCTATAAAATTAGCTGAGCAAGGTGCAAATATTGCTTTTACATATGTAAGTGATAGCAGCGCGGGAAAAGCAAAAGAATTAGAAGCAAAACTTTTTACATTAGGTGTAAAAGCTAAAGGATATAAAACCAATGCAGGAGATTTTGCAGCTTGCGAAACTTTTGTAAATGATGTAGTAAAAGAATTTGGAACGATCGATATATGTGTGAACAATGCGGGCATCAGTAAAGATAATTTGTTGCTTCGTTTAACAGAGCAACAATGGGATGAAGTAATGCAAACGAATCTGAAAAGCGTTTTCAATATGACCAAGCAAGTCATTCGTCCAATGATGAAAGCGAAAAGCGGCAGCATCATTAATATGAGTAGCGTGATTGGCGAAATGGGTAACGCAGGACAAAGCAGTTACGCAGCATCAAAAGCGGGTGTAATTGGTTTTACCAAAAGTATCGCAAAAGAATTAGGCAGTCGTAACATACGCTGTAACGCAATAGCCCCTGGCTTTGTAGAAACAGATATGACAAACTACTTACAGGAAGGCGAAGCTGCGGAAAAATATAAAAAAGATATCCCATTAGGAAGATTTGGTACAACTGAAGATATTGCGAACCTAACTTTTTTCTTAGCCAGTGACCTAAGCAATTATATCACAGGACAAGTGATCAGCGTTTGCGGAGGTCTTAATATTTAATTATATTTACTCAAGAGAAATTTACAGAATTATTAATTCTTAATTACTAATTCTTAATTAACATGACTACATACGAAAAACTTTTATTGGATAATAAAGCCTGGGCAAAAGCACAGGAAGAAAAAGACCCCGAGTTTTTTAAGCGCCTCATATCCATACAAAGGCCTGAATTTTTATGGATAGGTTGCAGTGATAGCAGAGTGCCTGCAGATAAAATCACAGGCACTCAACCAGGTGAAATATTTGTACATCGTAACATCGCAAATATGGTGGTGCACACTGATGTAAATCTTTTGAGTGTATTGGATTATGCGGTGAACCATTTAAAAGTACAACATGTAATCGTTTGCGGACATTATGGTTGCGGTGGAGTAAAAGCGGCGATGGATAATAATGATTACAAACCGGTACTGAACATGTGGTTAAGAAATATTAAAGATGTATATCACCAGCATAGAGATGAGTTGAATACAATAAAAAACGAAGAGGCAAAAACAGACAGACTAATTGAATTAAATGTGGAGGAACAGGTAATGCATTTGGCACAGACTTCGATCATTCAACGTGCCTGGAAAAACGAGAGCCGTCCACATTTACATGGCTGGGTATATGGTTTAAAAGATGGTTTAATTAAGCCTGTATTAGAAATGGCTCCGGGAACGCATATCGACCCGCTCTATGAATACAATAACTTATAATTTAATATTCTTTCTGTCTTAAAGAATCTCTACGCAGTTTTTCTCCCTTGAATTCATAAGAGGCGTCCAGGATATATTGATAATAGTCAGCCGTCGTGCTGCTTTGAACAAATTCAAAACTAGGGCGATATCTTTTCATAAAAGCATCTATATCCGTACTATCTATTGTTGTTATTCGTTTGATCAGCGCCCTGTTAAATTTATAGTCAACATATTTGTCCTGCTCTTCCCCTAGCAATCTCTGCTGCATCATGTGCATTTCCTTGTTTCTCCTGAACCTGAACATGTCAATTAATTGATCCAGATCTATCCCCGCATTATTATCGTTGTCACTTAGCTTAAAGCCCGGTTTTGAATAATCAAATATGTGGTCAAAATCTTCTCTGTTCTCAATAGAATCTTCTTTGTATGTTTTGGATGTTACCGTTACTTCTTTTAAAGTTTTGAATTTCCCAAACACACGCACTTGTATAGCTACATCAAAAGCCGTCATATTTACGATCTCGCTGACAGCAAATTCAGGAGTAGATTTATTGCGGTAAACAAAAGCTATGGAATCATTCTTTGTTACAGCAATGGTATATTGACCCAAAGAATCTGTTATCGTGTGGTTCCCTGATTTTGTTTTCACCAAAACATTTTTTACATAAACGGTTCGCGTAGAATCATACACAGTGCCGCTTACAGAGAGCTGGGCGAATATATTGCCCGCTACTAATACAAATAAAAAGGTGAGAAAGTATATTTTATGCAGGTGAGCCAATTTGTAAGTGTTCGTGAAATACAATATTAAATCAACAATAGTTGTGCCGTTTACCCGATCTCTTTTTTAACTGCGATTTCGCAATTTGATCACTTCTTCAACAACTCTTGGATAATGTTGGTATTCTAATGCATGTATCTTTTTTGCCAGCGATTCCGCAGTATCCGATTTATCAAGCGAGCAATTAGCCTGAAAAATAACGCCCCCGTGATCATATAGTTCATCTACATAATGTATGGTGATACCACTTTCGGTTTCTTGGGCTGCTATTACCGCTTCGTGAACAAAATTACCGTACATGCCCTTCCCGCCATATTTAGGTAATAATGCCGGATGAATATTGATTATTTTATTAGGATAAGCCTGGATAAGCTTTACCGGTATTTTCCACAGAAAGCCCGCCAGTACTATAAAGTCTATATCACGATCTTTCAATTCTGGAACAAAAGCATCTCCTCTAAAAAACCTTTCCTTCTCGACTAGTAAAGTTTCTATATGTTCTTTTTTTGCAATAGATAAAACGCCTGCGCCTTCTTTATTGCAAACGATCAAGCCGATTTTTATTGTTGGATGACCGCGAAAATGATCAATTATTTTTTGGGCATTGCTTCCTGCCCCGCTGGCAAAAATGGCGATCGCAGTATTAGTAGAAGAATTTCTTTCTGACATGTTCACGAAAAATTATCGAAATGGGTTTAAAATAAAATTAAAAACGGCTACAAACCAATGGCAGAGTAGGTTGCAAAATACCCTCCTTTTTTTCAGCTCCTTTAACTTGTGGTAAAAGTCCAATAAAAAAACGTAAATAAGTGTTGACCGAAGAAAAAAACCTAAAGTAAAGTTTGATTGACAAATACATGACAAACACTATATGACAAAATGCATAATCGGCTGAAACCCGCGTCAAATCAGGGAAAATTTTTTTTAACAATGTTGATATTATGTCAACATCCTTACTTATTTTTGCACTCCAACTAGGACATTTTACACCAAGCACAGATATTAACTGTATGAGTCGTTATAGCAAAATCTTTACAAAAGTCTTCGCAAGTTTAGTCTTCATTGCATTAATTTCCTTTAATAACAAGAGTTTTGCCCAGGATGGGGAGGCGTTATTCAAAGCCAATTGTGCCAACTGTCATAAACCACTGGAAGATTTTACCGGCCCCGCATTACAAGGAGCTAGAAAAAGAGAACCAAACCCGGAATGGGCCTACCATTGGGTGGATAATGTAAACACAGTAATTACTACAGATCCTTACGCAATTGCATTGCATTCAAAGTTTGGGTCTATTATGACCCAACAAAATCTTAAGAAAGAAGAGATCAAGGCTATTTTAGATTGGGCAGATAACTACAAAGCACCAACAGCAGGCCCGGCGGGAACTCCAGGCTCAGAAGGCAGCAGTCAGGATAACTCATTATTATATGGAATTCTTACGATCATCCTTGCTGTTATAGCATTGATATTGTTACAGATCAATAGCAGCTTACGCAAATTAACGGATGACAAAGAAGGTATTGTTCGTAGCGAACCGGTTCCTTTCTATCGCAATAAGACATACCTAATGCTTTGCGTTTTAGTACTATTCTTTATTGGTGGCTGGTTCCTGATCAATTCCGCTATAGGCCTGGGTCGTATGCAAGGTTATCAACCGGTACAGCCTATCTATTATTCTCATAAAGTTCATGCAGGTACCAACCAGATCAGTTGCTTATACTGCCATGGTGGTGCGCAGGATAGCAAAACAGCAGGTATCCCATCTGTAAATGTTTGTATGAATTGCCACAAAGCGATCAAAGCTTACACAGGTGAGCCAATCGTTACAGAAGATGGTACTTCTATCAATGCTAACGCAGAAATACAAAAGTTATATTCTTACGCAGGATGGAATCCTGACACAAAAACATACGACAAACCGGGCCATCCAATTGAATGGGTTAGAATTCATAACCTGCCGGATCATGTTTACTTCAACCATAGCCAACACGTAAAAGTTGGACATCAACAGTGCCAAACCTGCCATGGTCCTATACAGGAAGAATCACAGGTATATCAATTTGCTCCTTTAAGTATGGGCTGGTGTATCAATTGTCACAGAACAACAAAGGTTGATTTCTATAATAAAGAAACAGGCGAAGGCAATAAATATTACAGCATTTACGAAAAATTCCAGAACGATATCCAGTCAGGTAAAATGGACAGCGTAACAGTTGAAAATATTGGCGGAACTGAATGTCAAAAATGTCATTATTAAAATAATTTATTAGCCTTACGGCTGATGCACCAATTGAATAGATAAGTTTTTTTAGCACTATCGAATTATCATATTATGAGTAAAAAGTATTGGCAAAATTTTGGAGAAAGAACTCAGTCTGAAGCATATCAGGAATCTGCTAAGAATGAATTCAAAGAAGAGCTGTTACCGTTAGAAGATCTTGACGAAGGATTATTGAATGCTAAAAGTCCGCGTAGGGATTTTCTTAAATACTTGGGCTTTAGTACAGCCGCAGCAACGATCGCAGCGAGTTGTGAAATGCCTGTACGTAAGGTTGTTCCTTACTTACACAGACCGGATGATGTTATTCCGGGTGTTCCTAACTTCTACGCTTCTACATATGTAAATGAAGGTGACGCTATTTCTGTTGTTGTTAAACAACGCGATGGCCGCCCAATTAAAATAGAAGGAAATGAATTGTCTTCTTTAACTAAAGGTGGCACAAGCGCACAAGCACAAGCTTCTGTACTTGACTTATATGATACAACACGTTTGCGTTATCCAATGCAGAACGATGGTAAAGATTTTAAAGAAGTAACAACTTTCGATGCATTCGATAAATTGGTTGGGGCCGACCTTGCTGGTTTAGCTGGAAAACCAATCGTATTGCTGACTTCAACGATCGTATCTCCTTCTACCTTGCAAATTATTTCAGAATTTATAGCTAAGAACCCGGGTAGTAAGCATGTTCAATACGATGCGGCTAGTTACAGTGGTATCTTATTAGCGAACGAAGCTACTTACGGTAAAAGAATTATTCCTTCTTACCGTTTTGATAAAGCAAAAGTTGTAGTGAGTTTAGCTGCAGACTTTTTAGGCACATGGATCAGTCCTGTTGAGTTCTCTTCTCAATATGCTGATAGCAGAAGAATTAAAACTGACGCTCCTGCAATGAGCCGTCACATTCATTTTGAAAGCAATTTGAGTTTGACAGGTTCTAACGCAGATGATCGTTTTACACACAAACCATCTGAGACCGGAGCGGTTGCACTGGCTTTGTTAGCTAAACTAGGCGGTGCGGTTACAGCTCCTTCTTTGGATGCTAACCTGACTAAAGGTGTTGAGGTAGCTGCTGCAGCTCTTAGCGCAAATAAAGGCGCTGCATTAGTAGTAAGCGGAAGCAACGATGTAAATGTTCAGATCCTTGTGAATGCGATCAACGAAGTGATCGGTGCTAACGGTACAACAATTGATTATGCTACTACAGTTAACTACCGTAAAGGTGTAGATGCAGATATTACTAAATTAGTAGATGATATGAATGCAGGCGCTATCGGTGCTTTGTTCATCATCGCTACTAACCCTGCTTACAATTACTACGACAGCAAAAAATTCATAGATGGAATTAAAAAAGTTCCTGTAACTGTTTCTTTCAACGCAACAATGAACGAAACAACAGAACTATGTAAATATGTTATTCCTTCTCACCATTGGTTAGAAAGCTGGGGTGATGCTGAACCTAAGACTGGCTACTACAGCTTTATTCAGCCTACTATCAATCCATTATTTAAAACAAGGGCTTTCCAGACTTCTTTGTTGAAATGGAGTGGTAATGCAACTGATTACGAAACTTACTTTAAAACATACTGGACCGCTAAATTAAACGGTGGCGCAGATGCATACGATAAAGCATTACAAGATGGCGTTGTAGAACCCGCTTCTGCTCCTGCTATCGGTACAGCAACATTCAGCGCTGCCGGTGTAGCTGCAGCCGCTTCAAAAGCTACTGCTGTAAAAGGCGGTGATCTTGAAGTTGTATTGTATCAAAAAATATCTATCGGTACTGGTAGCCAGGCTAATAAATTATTTTAATAATGACATTTTTGACATTCAGCTCCTTTAACTTGTGGTAAAAGTCCAATAAAAAAACGTAAATAAGTGTTGACCGAAGAAAAAAACCTAAAGTAAAGTTTGATTGACAAATACATGACAAACACTATATGACAAAATGCATAATCGGCTGAAACCCGCGTCAAATCAGGGAAAATTTTTTTTAACAATGTTGATATTATGTCAACATCCTTACTTATTTTTGCACTCCAACTAGGACATTTTACACCAAGCACAGATATTAACTGTATGAGTCGTTATAGCAAAATCTTTACAAAAGTCTTCGCAAGTTTAGTCTTCATTGCATTAATTTCCTTTAATAACAAGAGTTTTGCCCAGGATGGGGAGGCGTTATTCAAAGCCAATTGTGCCAACTGTCATAAACCACTGGAAGATTTTACCGGCCCCGCATTACAAGGAGCTAGAAAAAGAGAACCAAACCCGGAATGGGCCTACCATTGGGTGGATAATGTAAACACAGTAATTACTACAGATCCTTACGCAATTGCATTGCATTCAAAGTTTGGGTCTATTATGACCCAACAAAATCTTAAGAAAGAAGAGATCAAGGCTATTTTAGATTGGGCAGATAACTACAAAGCACCAACAGCAGGCCCGGCGGGAACTCCAGGCTCAGAAGGCAGCAGTCAGGATAACTCATTATTATATGGAATTCTTACGATCATCCTTGCTGTTATAGCATTGATATTGTTACAGATCAATAGCAGCTTACGCAAATTAACGGATGACAAAGAAGGTATTGTTCGTAGCGAACCGGTTCCTTTCTATCGCAATA
>JABDBG010000059.1:0-207 GCA_013288745.1 Bacteroidota bacterium | reverse complement strand
ATTGATATTGTTACAGATCAATAGCAGCTTACGCAAATTAACGGATGACAAAGAAGGTATTGTTCGTAGCGAACCGGTTCCTTTCTATCGCAATAGATAAAGTTTCGTTTACATTGTGATCAGTTATCAGGATACCGATCTGTCTGAATTTTAGCTTCGCTACAATTGATTGTATATCTTCTACGGCAATAGGATCAACACCTGCAA
>JABDBG010000058.1 GCA_013288745.1 Bacteroidota bacterium | reverse complement strand
ATGGCGCTTGGTGCAGATGCTTGTAATAGTGCACGTGCCATGATGATTGCATTGGGATGTATTCAGGCATTGCAGTGTAATACAAATACTTGTCCAACCGGTGTTGCTACGCAAAATCCGGCTTTGACAAAAGGATTAGTGGTAGAAGATAAAAAACACCGCGTGGCAAATTTTCACAAACGTACTGTTGAAAGTTTTGCAGAATTGTTGAGTGCGGCGGGATTGAGTGATCATTCAAAACTGAATCGTTCTTATATCTACAAACGTGTATCAGCAAACAATATAAAAACTTACGAAGAAATATATCCTACCATTATCGATGGTAGTTTTTTGAACGGACAATTAGTTAATGAAGATCATAGTATTGTTTAAAATAAAACCGGCTTACCAATTAACCACTCGCTAATTCTATCAGTTCCTGCGGAAGCGCCTCCTTGGCTGCGGTGACAAGCGAAGCGAGGCAGACAAAATCATGCGAAGCAGATTTTAGTCAGTAGCCAAAGCAGCGCTGGAGAAGGAACACAGCCCAGCGGCTATGAGCGACTAAGTTTAAAAATTACAAAGCTGCTATGGTGGATTAAAAATATTTTTGCCGGGAAGAGGGGAAGTCGTTAACTTTTACTTTACTACTGAATTTTCACAACTTCATAAGGTGTTACTTCTCCCGCGCGTGTTTTCGGGTTTAAAAATTGAAGACTTAATCCCGTTACATGAAAATCATCTCCGGTAAATTCCACTGTATATTTTTTCCCGGCTTTATCAAGATCTGCAAATGCAGTTTTATCGGCAATTAAATAATCGTCCGATAACAATTGATTAGTTGAATCTTTTTTTCTGATGATCGACTGTGCATAAAAATCCAGCGAATGAATATTATTGGTTTGATATAAATAACAATGATCTACAGGAATTTTATTTTTGTGTATCCATCTGCCAACAACACTTCCCATTTGATATTGTAATAGCGCCGGATAAACAGAATAATTCAGAAACAGGTTAACGCCGATGATCGTGAATAAGCAAATGGTTAATAGCCTTGGTAAGACCTGCATCTTACTAAAAAATAAATAAATATAAATAACAAACAAAATAACCGCTATTGCAATAACCCATACCGGGATGCTATTAAAACAGTAGCTCAATAAAAATATCAATGCGATCCACAGCAAACTAAAAATTACAAAATGTAGCCATGTCAGTGTGTTCTTTAATTTTATAGTATACTTTTCTTCAAAAAGTAAAGTATATAAAAATTTCGCTGTAATAATTGCTGCAAAAGGAAATACGACGAAGATATAATGTGGCAACTGGTATTTACTCATGCCTAAAGCCAGGTATGTCAATAAAAATCCTCCCATGCTGATCCATTCTTGTCCCGGTAATAATTTAAATTTTTGTTGGATAATCTGTTTTACTTCTTCAAAAAAAGCGATCAGAAAAAATAATATCCATGGCAAAAAAGACCAAAGCATATTTTGCAGAAGGAAGAAAATATTGGCGCCATTGTTCCATTCAGATTCTCCGGTAATACGGCCGAAGCTTTGTGTCCAGAAATAAAAACGTAATCCCGATACCCCTGTTTTATCAATCACATGTTTTTCGGGATGCAGGTCAAATTGCTGATAGAGCCCAATACACATGGGTAATAATAACAAACCGATAATAACAATGCCAATGATGTATTGCCATTTAAAGATCATTTTAAAATTTCTTTGCAATATGATCTGTGAACCAAAAGCAAAGATGGGTACAAATAAGGCGATGGGACCTTTTGTCAGTAAGCCGCCTGCGATACCAATACTTGCCAGTATGAAATTTTGTAACCTATCATTCTCATACCATTCAGCTAATTGCCAGATACTAAAAATTACCCAGCTCATTAAAATAGTATCTGTGCGAACATCATGGTTGATCAGAAAAAGCGCCTGGCAGGAAGCCAATATGATCGCGGCCAATACGGCAATTTCTTTTCTATAATAAAGATTGGCAAATTTGAAAGTTGAAAAGATCGCGAACAAGGCAAAAAGAAAAGAGGGAAAACGATAAGCAAAATTATTGACGCCAAATAGCTTCATGCTCAACGCGCTTATCCAAAACAGAAAAGGAGGTTTATCTAAATAATCTTTTCCAAAATCATACACCTGCAAAAAATGTCCCGACGCCAGCATCTCCCTGCTCATCGATGCGTATTGTGCAGCATCCACATCCATCACATCAATACCAAAACCTATTAAATAAATTATAATAATAACTCCAAAGATCGGGGTTGATGTTTTAAGCATAAGAGAGATGGTTAACCTTCATTGTTAACAGGCCATTTTTTTGTTGAAAAATATTTCCGGCTATCCAGCCCACAATGCAACCAAGTATTGTCCCTCCCAATACATCGATCGGATAATGTACACCCACATATACCTGCGCATAGCTGATTGCTGCAGCCCAGATAAAAAATACATAAGCCCAATTGCCAATAAAGGAACGAAAAGTTAAGAAAAGAAACATGGCCAATCCAAAATGATTAGCTGCATGTGAAGAAGTAAAGCTTCCATTATTACCACAGCCCACTAACAAACGAACATTAGAAGAAAAAGAAGGATCGTTACATGGCCGCAAACGTCCTATTAATGGCTTGAATATACGGCTACTAATAGAATCAGTTATTGCTACAATAATAATGGCATATAATGTTAGCCACCATCCTTTTTTCCCAAAGCATAGGATAACAAACAAAAACAAAAAGATATATAATGGTATCCAGTTGGTCGGCTCCCTTAAAGCGGGCATTAACCAATCCAAAAATTTATTTGTCCCTTTTTGATTGATCTGCAGGAACAGCCATTTATCAAAGTCAATTATTTCCTTCATCATCCACAAAAAAAGAAAATTAATGTTAACAAATAGTAAAGGAATGATTAATAAAAGCCTTTTGTAAAAAGTTTAACGAAACAACTTTTACAGTACCGTTTATAATGATGTTTTACCTTTCATAGTATATCATATTAAGAAAAAATGATACTGTATTATTCAGAAAATAAAATTCTCAAACAATACCATGCGGTATATATTTGTATTTTATAAGGAATGACAAAATGAGCAAAGCAGAAAAAACAAGACAATTCATTATCGAAAAAACAGCTCCTATCTTTAATACAAAAGGATATGCAGGTACTTCGCTAAATGATATGACCGCTTCAACAGGACTAACAAAAGGCAGTATCTACGGCAATTTTGTTAATAAAGATGAAGTTGCATTAGCAGCGTTTGATTACAACTTACAACAGGTAAGTAATATTATTGCTGATCAGATGAGTAAAGTAGATACTGTAAAAGATAAATTATTGGTGTACGTTACTGTATACAGCAATTGCTTAAAGCAAACATTTCCTACAGGCGGTTGTCCTATTTTGAATACAGCTATTGAAGCGGATGATACACATCCCGAATTAAGAAAAAAAGCAATCGCAGCGATCTTCGCCTGGAAAAGTAAAATTACAAAACTCATAGAAACAGGTATTGAAAATAAAGAATTCAATGCGGCGGTAGATCCGGAAGAAATAGCTTTAACGATCATTGCTATGATCGAAGGCGGCACGATGCTTGCCAAACTTACGGGTAAATACGATCATAGAAAATCTGTGATGAAATCTGTAGAAAGATTAATACAGGGCTTATCAAAATAACCGAGAAAAAAGAATAATATGGAAAAGAAAGTATGGTTAATAACAGGTTGCTCAACGGGCTTTGGCCGTGAACTGGCAACCTATGTTTTAGCAGAAGGATACAGCGCAACAGTTGCGGCTCGTAACACGTATGATATAGCAGACATAGTTAAAGACTATGATGAAACAGCATTGGCGGTAAAGCTTGATGTTACAAAATCTGAACAAATAAAAGATGCTGTTAAAAAGACAATAGACAAATTTGGCCGTATTGATGTGTTGGTAAATAATGCAGGGATTGGTTATTTTGGTGCGGTGGAAGAAAGCGAAGAAGCTGCCGTTAGAAATATGTTCGAGATAAATTTCTGGGGATTAGCTAAAATGACGCAGGAAATATTGCCGATCATGCGCAAACAAAAAAGCGGGCATATTGTAAACATTGCTTCGATCGGTGGATTGGTCGGCTTTCCTGCGGTTGGTTTTTACAATGCAACAAAATTTGCAGTAGATGGTTTATCAGAATCATTGGCAAAAGAAACAGCGCCGTTGGGTATTAAAGTAACGATCGTTGCGCCAAGTGGCTTCCGTACAGATTGGGCAGGACGTTCTGCAAATAATAGCCCGATCGTTATTGAAGATTATGCAACAACAGCCGGCGCCAATAAAAATATGATACGTGGCTATAGTGGCGCACAGCCTGGCGATCCAAAACGTGCAGCGATCGCCATTGTAAAAGCAGTAGAATCCGCACAACCACCGCTTAGATTATTATTAGGCGAAGCTGCCTTAAAAGGAGCTCGCAATAAATTGAACGAACTAAAAAAAGACTTCGACACCTGGGAGGAAACGACCGTTGGTGCAGATTTTCCTAAAGCATAAATTCGGTAACATTTAATCATCATCCAAAAAACTTAACCATGAACACTAACATCGGCATATCAGATGCCAACACAAAAGCAGTTGCATTAGAACTCAACAAATTATTAGCGAATGAAGTTGTGTTGTACACTAAGACACGCAATTATCATTGGAATATTGAAAGCCCTAGCTTTATGGAGATCCATAAATTTTTAGAAGGCCAGTACGGCGAGCTGGAAGAAATGATCGACAATGTTGCAGAAAGGATCCGCGCAATAGGTCATTATGCAGAAGGGAGATTGGTTGATTTTTTAAAATTAACTTCTTTGTTAGAACCGGATAATACAACCAACCAAAAAGTTCAATTGAAAAACTTATTAGATGACCACGAAACAATCATCCGTGAACTCCGCACTTTGATCACAAAATTTTCAGATGAAAATAAAGACCTTGGTTCAAGTGATTTTGTTACCGGCCTTTTAGGCAAACACGAAAAAATGGCCTGGTTCCTTCGCTCTTACAATAAATAAAATACTCATTATGCCCACTTTTTTAGTGGGCATATTTTTAGATCGAAATCAGAAAATTGTAATTACAACACGCAGTTTATACAGTAACCGCGATCAAGCAAATGAAAAAAATTATCCTTTTTTATTTTTTCTGTTCTTTTATCAATACTGCATTTTGTCAACAGTTATCAAAACATGAAGTTGGTATAATTTCGGAAAACGATGCCTATCTATCCGAATACCAGGATAAATATTACACCAACGGAATATTTTTATTTTACCGTTATGTAGCGAACAGTCATCAACCAGGCGTCAATAAAAAAATAATAGAATTTTCAGCGGGGCAGCAAATTTACAATCCTTATCATGGTGATATTTACGTAGAGGATTTGCAAGACAGGCCATTTGCTGGATACTCATTTGTACAGGCTGGTATTAATAAATTTTATCAAAATGAATCTGTCCTAAAATTATCAGGGCAGTTAGGTATCCTCGGCCCTGGTTCACAAGCAGAGCAAGTACAGGATGCTTATCACGGGTGGTTTCATTTTTATAATCCTAACGGATGGCAATACCAGATCAAAAATACGCCGGGCATTCAAGCCGGCTTATTTTATTCAAAAAAACTATTTGCTTCTGCACCAACTGATCAAATTGATTGTAATGGTTTTACCGATATAAGATTGGGCACAATACATACAGATGCGACCATTGGGATTTTAAGCAGGATAAGCTTAAATGATCTGTTACCAATATTTAACTCTAATATTTATGGAGCATCCGCAGGAAAAAACAATAGTAATACAGAAGCTTATTTTTATATCTCACCACGCGTTAATTATACTTTGTATGATGCAACGATACAGGGAAGTATGTTTGATAACAGCAGTCCGCTTGTATATAGCGTAATACCATTTAGATTCAATGTTGAAACAGGCATTCGATTTCGCTACAAAAAAATAAATTTTTCTTACGGTGTGGTCTTTAATTCTAAGGAAGTACAAAACAGCAATGCTTCGAGAGATCAGTATGGGCGTATTGCCGTCTCGGTATTATTATAGGTTATTCGCTGTCGTAAACGCGGAGTTTGTTTTTAATAGTGGTCATTTCATCCTGTAACCTGGTTACTTTTTCTAACAGGTAAGCGATCGTTTCAATTCCTTCCAAATTTATATCCAGGTCGTAATGTAACCTTGCCAATTTTTCTAATTGTTCTAATTGCTCCGATTGGATAAAAACTGTTTCTTTCACTACAACAATATCCAATAAGCCTGATTGATGCAGCGAGTGTATAAAAGATATTTCTACATTATGGTAAATGCAAAATTGATTAACGTCTATTAATTCTGTTTGAGCTGACATAATTTATAATTTAGACAATTCAGTAAACAGTGCTTTTTGTTTTTCGGTCAGGTTAGTTGGTATCTTAATATGATAAGTAACATACAGATCACCGAACTCACCTTCTTTTTTGTAGACAGGTGCGCCCTTGCCTTTCAATCTTATTTTAGTTCCGTTCTGTGTTTCGGGAACTACTTTTAATTTTACTTTTCCGTTTAATGTTTCAACCATTACTTCTCCACCTAGTACTGCTGTGTACAGATCAATTTCTACTGTCATATTCAAATCATTTCCTGAACGTTTAAAAATAGGATGGTTGGCAATTACGAATGTGATATACAGGTCACCTGCCGGGCCGCCATTGCCACCTGCACCTCCATGCCCTTTTAATTTTATTATTTGTCCGTTCTCCACACCTGCAGGAATAGTGATGCGGATGTTTTTCCCATCAACCGTTAATGTTTGCTGATGCGTTGTTAATGCATCCATTAAACTTAAATGTATCTCTGTATTGTAATCTTGCCCTTTAAATTTTGTTTGCCTTTTGCTTCTGCTGCTTCCGCCAAACATTGAGCTAAAGAAATCGGAGAAATCATCTTCGCTGAAATTATTGAATTGTCCGCCATCGTTACGCGGCCTTTGTTGCGATCTTGCAGCTTGTGCATACTGATCACCATGTTGCCAATCTTTTCCGTACTGATCGTATTTTTTTCTTTTCTCAGGATCGCTCAATACTTCATTCGCTTCATTGATCTGCTGAAATTTTTTGTGCGCCTCTTTATCATTAGGATTGAGATCAGGATGTAACTTCCTGGCCAGTTTCCGGTAAGCTTTTTTTATATCTTCTGTAGAAGCTTTTTTATCTACTTCTAATACTTTATAGTAATCAACGAAGTCCATTGCTGCTGTTTTGTATACGAATTTACGAAAAATACTAGAGTACTACCAGGCTGCGATAATCGCACCCATTGTAACCATTACAATTAATGAACAAACTGCTTCAAACAACCATAATTTATAATTTCTGCCCATCCAAATAACTTCAATGGATGAAGATGTAACTAAAAAACCTAACCATATCCAAAAGGCTAAAATTATTCCTCCAAAAATTCCTTTCCCGCCAATATAAGGTGATGATGAAGCAAACAAATAGACAACAGCTAAAACAAAAGCAGTGACAAATTGAACAAGTAAATTCCATAGCATTTGTGGAACCATGTCTTTGAATTTTTCATTTCCTGTCGGATGGACATTTGCTAATTTCATCCATAGCTTTCCAGTTAATGGACCATGGAATAAAAATCCAAGAATAAAAGCAGTTATCGCAGCAATACTTACTGCCAATAAATTAATAGATATCATAGTCTTATTTTTTATTGTTATAATTCTGTGAGAAAATTTTTCTTTTTAAAATTACTCATTTTCTTTTAAGAAGTAATACAACTCAAGTGTTCTATAATATCCTAAAAACAAAAAAGCCACTGATAAACAGTGGCTTTTTAAAAGTCGGGATGGCAAGATTCGAACTTGCGACCTCCTCGTCCCAAACGAGGCGCGATAACCGGGCTACGCTACATCCCGAACGTAAACATATTTGTATGGGTTTATTGGGAGCACCCTAACAAGACATTATAATAAGAACTTTCTGCGGAGAAGGTGGGATTCGAACCCACGGTACAGTTTAACCCGTACGACGATTTAGCAAACCGTTCCTTTCGGCCACTCAGGCACCTCTCCTACCTGACCTTATTTTACTAAGGGGTGGCAAAAATACAATTCAGTAACGTAATCCCCAAAACAAAATGGTATTTATATGGAAATATATTTTATCCCCTTTGGCATGCTGAGGAACGAAGCATCTAATTCTTCCTTTCGCAGCCTGATTCCTTAAGGATCAGATTCTTCGCTTCGCTCTGAATGACAAAAAGCAGCAATAAACCACAAAAAAAATCCGGAATCATTGCTGAATCCGGAGAGTATTTTGAATGTATATTTCTTACATAGCTGCTAATTGAACTTTCTGCTGTAGTTCCAATACGCTTTCTTTAAAAAGGCTATCTGTATCCATGATATCCTTTACTGTTTGGCAGCTGTGAATTACCGTGGTATGATCCCTTCCGCCGAAATGTTCACCAATGGTCTTTAACGAGTTTTTGGTAAACGCTTTCGCTAAGAACATCGTGATCTGGCGTGCCTGAACGATCTCGCGTTTGCGTGTTTTTTGCAATAGCTTGTCGTAAGGAACATCAAAGTATTCGCAAACCATTTTTTGGATAGCGTCAATGGTAATTTCTTTGCTGGATGATTTTACAAAATTGCGTAAAACCTTTTTAGCTAACTCAAGGTCAATTTCTCTTTTGTTCAAAGAAGACTGTGCCAGTAAAGAGATCATGGCACCTTCTAATTCGCGGATATTGCTGTTGATATTATAAGCGATGTATTTAACTACTTCTTTCGGCATTTCAAGGCCGTCATTCTTCATCTTCTTTTCCAGTATCTCGATCTTTGTATCGTAATCAGGCGCTTGTAAGTCTGCGCTTAATCCCCAGCGGAAACGGCTCAATAATCTTTCCTGCACACCTTCAAGGTCTTTAGGCGGCTTATCGCTGGTTAATATTAATTGTTTACCACTCTGGTGCAAATGGTTAAAAATAGAGAAGAATGCATCCTGAGATTTTTCTGCCCTGTTAAAAAACTGCACGTCATCAATGATCAATACATCTATCAATTGATAAAAATGTATAAAATCGTTGATAGCATTATTGCGGCCATGATCAATAAACTGGTTGATGAATTTTTCAGAGCTTACATACAGCACCACTTTATTATGGTGAATACGCTTTACTTCGTTACCTATTGCCTGGGCCAAATGTGTTTTGCCCAAACCAACACCACCATAAATAACCAAAGGATTGAATGAAGTAGCACCCGGCTTCTCTGCTACTGTTTTACCGGCACGGCGGGCAACACGGTTACAATCTCCTTCAATAAAACTATCAAATGTATAAGCACTGTTTAATTGGGGATCGATCTGCATCTTCTTTAGCCCCGGTATTACGAACGGATTTTTAACTGGGTTATTTATGACTAAAGGAAAATCCATTTCGTTGTTTGAAAATGACTTAAATCCATGCCCCGGTACATCCATCGTTAACGGCTTGTTTTTGCTGTTACCGCTATCCACCATTATCCTGTATTCCAATCTTGCTTCTTTTCCTAATTCCCTTTTTAATGTTTTGGCTAATAAGCTAACATAATGTTCTTCCAGGTATTCGAAAAAAAACTGACTTGGTACCTGGATCGTTAAAACTTTATCTTTTAAACCAACCGGCTTGATCGGTTCAAACCATGTTTTAAAATGCTACCATTCTACAATGTCTTTGATTATCTCAAGGCAATTGGTCCATACTTTGTCGAAAACTTTATCCATTATACCTTAAGTAATTTATCAACCATGGTAGTTTTATCCTGTACGCATTGAAACTTAACGTAGTTAGTGATGGTGCGGCCATTAATATCCTCACTTTTTTCTACTACAAATTCCCTTGTTTTAAAAGTTTCTGTACGTTGAACTGTGTCGTATTTAGCTATTAATTTGCCGTTTAATTCGTAACTCATTTTATATCAATTATGTTATCAAAAGTAAAGGTATTTACCGAGAAAATTTTTAGAATTCTTTTCCATATTAGACAAAAAAATGAGTATCTTCCATTTAATAGGTTTTCTCGTAATATGAGAAGAAAAAAAACGTCATCGAGAAAGAA
>JABDBG010000057.1:8328-10792 GCA_013288745.1 Bacteroidota bacterium | reverse complement strand
AGGTAAAAGATGTATTTGTTTTTGGCTGTACAGTGGCACTTAGATTTTCCGATTTGTTGTCACTAAAAAAATCTAATCTTCGGATTATAAATAATAACTGGTATTTATTAGTAAGGTCAAAAAAGACTTCGGTAGAAACACAAATAAGTTTGCCGGATTATGCCATCGAAATATTAAAACAATATCCAAAATTAAAAGGAGGGTATCTGTTGCCAAGATTTAATATCACTAACCTCAATTTATACGTAAAGCAATTAACAGAAAAAGCAGGACTTACACATAATATCGGTAAAACAAGGGGAAGGCGCGGAGCAAATAAAGAGATATCTAAAAATACTGATAAGAAAAAAGAAAGCTACCGTTTTTGCGACCTTGTAACAACACACACCATGCGCCGTACTGCAATAACAACAATGCTTTGCTTAGGAATGCCCGAGCAACTTGTAAGAAAAATAAGCGGGCACTCTCCAATGAGTAAAGAATTCTTTCGTTATGTTTCATTAGCTCAAGCATACCAGGATAAAGAGACTGCAATGGTTTTTGATAAATTACGAAATCGAGCAATAGAAGCTGCCGTGGTTTAAGTACAATAATATGACTCTTACAAAAACAGCCATTTACTTTTTTGTAAATGGCTGTTTTTGTAGGATATCTTATTTAACCTTAGCAGTATCTGTTTTCGGTTTTGTACTATTTGTTGGCGTAGTACTTATATTATTTGTTTTGTTACTACCCGGTATACCACTATTGCTATTTTGATTGTTTAATCCCGGTGTTGTACCCGGAGTTGAATTGGGATACACGCCCTGATTTGGTGTTGTTTGATTTGCTCCTGGAAACGGTGTTACGCCGGGCGGAGTTGTAGCAGGTACTGAACCAGGTGCAGTATAATAATGGAACTGCTTATAGGTATGGGTTTAATGACCAGGAAAAATCATCTGAAATAACGTCAAACACTAACACAGCTGAATTTTGGGAATATGATAGTAGAATAGGAAGAAGATGGAACAGAGATCCTTTATCTATTACAGGCTTGAGTGTATATGCCACCTTTTCGAATAATCCTATAGAATTGAGTGATCCTTTAGGTGATACTACAATAAATGGACAAAAAATGGAGGCTCTAAATCCGGCTCATCCTCAAACTTTGCAAGAAGTTATAGTTAAATCTACGCCCAAACTAAAAGTAAATCCAGAGGCAGTTGTTCATACAGATTTAAATTGTAAATGTCACATAACGAATGAAGATGTTATTCAATCATGGAGTGATCAATATAATGCCGAAACAAAAAATTTAGATAGAGGCAATGGGCAGTTATTCCCACCTATTAATCCAGTCGTAAATCTTCTTATAGGAAGTAGGGTTTATAATGGCCCTTCGCCGTATACAGGAATGTCAAGTCCAACAGGATTTAACGTTAATGCTAACGGTTATGTAGATAAAGATCCAAGACCTTTTGGGGGCCCTGTTCCTTTGCTTGGAGAAGCAAATGTACCTGCCCCTGCATTTTTCTCTGGTGCAGGAACTGAAGCAGCAGCCATAGATGCGGGATTTGGAACTCTAAGTCAAACAAGAGCTGGACAAAATCTGATGAAGTTAACAGAAGGGATGCCTTATGAACCTGGTTCACAAGCTTATGAATGGTGGGCGCGGTTGTCTGCGAGATATGCAAATGGAATTCCTGAAGGAAGTAAAATTAATGTATTTTTAAATAACCCGTCAGCTACAGGAATATGGAATACAGTCGAAAGGCCAATATTGGAACAGCGAAATATCACAATACAAGAAATCTTAATTAAAAACTGGAAGTAAAAATGAACATAGAAGAAGTTATAGCCCAGATTATTCCACCTAATGACTATCAACATAGAAATGGCTTTAGTAATGTTCAAGTAATTAATCGACTAACGAAAAAAGAAAGAGAATTAGTAGAAAAAGCGCTAATATATAAATTAATAGAAAATGCTGATATGCTTATTGTCGAAACTTTAGGTTATATGAGATCTGAAAAATCTTTGCAAATACTAAATAATATATTAGAAAAATGTTCCGATAATATGCGTAAAATAATAATTGCGGCTTCCATATTCATGATTAACAGAGATAATACAATGATAAATATTTCTATTGATGCATTTAAACATTTAGATAATATATATCAGCAGATTAGTGCTTTTTATTATTTAAAAACATTTGAAAGCGCACAGACAGACAGTTTAATAGAAAAATATACTGAACATTCAAATTATTTACTTTCTTACAATGCAAAGCAAGCATTAGGATTTCACAATAGGTTATAGATTATTAACAAATCATACTTTATCATCGTATAAGTGAAATTTTGAGAAATAAAAACATCCCATAAATACCGTCCACGAAAAATAATTAATCCGCATCAGCAGTAAATCAAAAAGTATAAATAAGAAAAAGGCCACAATTAAAATAGTATCGAATTTTCTTGTA
>JABDBG010000057.1:0-8228 GCA_013288745.1 Bacteroidota bacterium | reverse complement strand
CCGTCCACGAAAAATAATTAATCCGCATCAGCAGTAAATCAAAAAGTATAAATAAGAAAAAGGCCACAATTAAAATAGTATCGAATTTTCTTGTAAACAATCCTGTAACAAATAAAAGCACTATACAAGTTCCCACTGGCGCAGATATGCGGCGTTGATAATGTGCGTGGCGTATCTCTGTGTCAAGTGTATCTGTTACGTTTTTTCTCCAACTATTGAAAACCCATACTGATTGCTAGTAGTAATAGCGATATTAGTATATTTTTTTCTTTGTAACCAACTGGCGGCTATATCATGGGGAATCTCAAATCTAAATTCTGGTGTGAATCCATCAAGTAAATAAATAAATTCTTCCCTATAATTCAGGGCTCTTTTATGCCTGATTTTTTTTATTAAAAACGTGACAGGAAATATAAATACCGCTAAAAGAACCAGCGTTAGTTTTAAAGGGAGCTTTTTTGTTACTTGTCTTATTAACAGACTTAGGTTATGCACTATACTTTTTTGGGGATGATATAACCACAAGCAAATTTTACCATTCGTTTTTAATATAGATTCAATTTGAAAAAATGATAGCTCTGTATTATTAGTATGATGAATAACCCCGCTTGAATATACAATATCAAAAGTTAAATCGTTGAATGGCAGAAATTGTAAATCTCCCTGAATATACCAGGCTTGTGCATGTTCATTCTTATTATAAGCATCTTCAATTGCATTACTTAATTCTATGCCGATGGCAAAATTTGAAAGTTCTGCTATTTTTGTTGTCATTATGCCATGCCCGCATCCAATATCAATAACATGCTTATTCACAAAATAATTAGAATGCTCTCCCATCTCATTCATAAATACCTGAGGCAGGCTGGAAACATCATCCTGCCAGATTTCATCCTTTTTACTTCTATCTAAAATATTCCATTCGAGGTTAAAACTAGCTTTGGTCCTTTTGTTTTTTTTGATACAGTAATTAATAAGATTAGGAAATTTTAAATCCAATTGTCTCTTCACCTCCTGATAATCGGAAAGATTTTTTTTCAAAAAAAGATCATAATCATCCATCGACTCTATCAACATTCTGGGAATGCCATTTATAATAGGAAATACGAATCCTGTTTCAGAAAATAATAAACCTTCTTTAATCTCCATTATATCATTTCCAGCATATGATTTTTTGGATTCTGATATCAATTTAAACCTCAATGCTGTTTTTGTTATAGGACATTTTAAATACTCTAATAATTCATATTGCATAGTGTAAAGATTGATTGTCGGTTTTATAGACCTATAAAATAAATGATATCTATCAAACTTAAAGAATATTTAGGCGGATACATTAACATTCTCGTCATTTCGATCATCGTATAAGTGAAATTTTGAAAAGTAAAAACATCCCATAAATGCCGTCCACGAAAAATAATTAATCCGCATCAGCAGTAAATCAAAAAGTATAAATAAGAAAAAGGCCACAATTAAAATAGTATCGAATTTTCTTGTAAACAATCCTGCAACAAATAAAAGCTCTATACAAGTTCCAATAAAATAAAACAGGTAGGCTATAGCGGGATATTGAATCAAACTATAAATAATTCTTGTATACCAGTCATGATCGTTGCTGATAATATAACCATTGTGTTGATATAATAATATTCCTGCCATTTCTTCTATATTAAAGAGGCCCGCTTGTTTTATTTTCCAAAGTCCTGCAGAAACAAATATCAAAATAAATAAAAAACGCAGGCAATGCAGATAATAGTAAAACGTTTTTAAAGAGTCGGTTGAAAATAATATGGGAATGAATATAAATCCTACAAACAATTCTGGGCTCATGTAACAAACTGCGGAAATAAACGATCCATAGATCAAACTAAAAGCAGCAGTACAAATAGCTATTAATGTTTTGCTTCGCACATCTTTATATACTGCAATAGTCAATAGTACAGGCAATCCAACATAAATAATATCAAAGAGCCAGCAAATTATACTATTGCCTAATAATAAATGTTGCAGGTCAGTTAACATCAGAAGATTCCTTGTAAAATCAAGCCGACTGATAAAAAAAACGGGTTGCAAACCAACAAACGTAATTCTATTGTAGGCAAGCCAGCTGAAATTTAATATAAAGCAACCACAATAAAAAAGGGCAAATTGCCTAATGTGTTTATTAGTTAGTAACAAGGCTTGTGATTTTTAGTGGAGGTGAAACGGGAACCAAGCGATCTTTTTTCCATAAGTATTTTTGTTCATAGGCCACTAGGCTTACAACATGATAACCTACAATTCTCTCTACAAGCTGAATATACCAGCGCGTAAATTCCTTATCTGAGATGTTGTTCGTATATTTCTCTTTTAACATTAAATGTCCTATGTATGCATGATCCAATATTCTTTTCATAGTTAAAAATGTAGCTTCATTAACAGGTTTTTGTGCGACATAATATTGCAAAGATGTTTGCATAAGATCTCTGTCAATAATAGAATATTTCGTCAGGTCAATTATTTTATTATTGGCGTATAATTGGATCACCCTTTGCGTATCACTTACAAAAAATTTGCCTGCATACATTCCATACACATACATAGGCGCTGCAACTGCTCCCTGTTTATAATTAAGATAACTCCATAGAATTATAAATAATATAAAAGCCAATGTAATTTTCTTACTATAGGTCCATAGTTCTTTTATAAACATTTGATATTATATATTTAACAAGTATACTATTTTTTTAATTATTTAGGTAACGCATTTGATGATGCATTAACCTTAGCCGAAGCATCCGCAAAACCTCTTTTTGCATTAGGATGATCGGGATTAATTTTTAGTGCATTCTCAAAAGCAGATTTGGCATCTTTGTAATTTCCTTGACTAAAATAAACAGCACCTATATTGCACCATGCATCTGCATTGTCTTGATATTTGATAGATTTTTGAAAGTAAAAAATAGCTTTCCCGGGATCATTATTCTTTTGTGCCATATCAAGGCCTTTTCTCAAATAAGTAAGAGAAAGAAAATTCTCATACTCTTTTAGTCTGTCATCCTTTGGCGAAATTGTTCTTGCTTTCTCCCAATATTCTTCCGCTGTATCAAGATCACCCGATCTTTGATAAATTACGCCAAGGTTTAGATATGAGTCAATCGTTGTAGAATCTATCGCGACAGCTTTCTTCAAATAAGGAATAGCTGCATCAAAATATTGTTTTTGTAGTGTTGGGTCTTCTTCAGAAAGAGTAATATATTCTGCTCCCGCATTCAGATTGGTTCTTAAACTGTTAGAAGAAACCTTTACATCATGAATATATAATTCTTCGTTGTTTTTCCAATCGCTGTTTCTGGCAATTGTTATATAACCACATAAAAGAGTAGCAGATATTAATGTTATTCTAAATGCTTTAACATTATTCTTGATAACAAAAAGATTTGATAGCATTAAACCCAAACATATAGCGTATCCTACAGATGCCTGGAATAAAAAACGTTCACCCATTGGAGCCCCGATATCAACAAGAAAGTTGGATACTATAGAGATACTTATTAGATAGATTAAAATACCATAAGCGGTTATATTCTTTTTCTTAAGATTTATTATTGCAAAAATGGAAAGCGCACCATACACTAGTATGGTTATCCATACATATAGATTAGAGAATGTTACGTAAGGGATTTCATTATAAGAATAATCATAACTTAAAGGATAAGGGATGAAAAGCAGTATAAGATATTTTCCCATGATCAATATTTTGGTAGCTATCTGCTCTTCGAAAGTGGCATGAAGAAAAGGTGCGTTTAATATGTCTGTTGAAGTCCCCGTTGCCCGAAAAGCTGTAAATCTTATTACCAAATAAAATAAGCCAACAATGAAATAAGGTAAATAATAAAAAAAGATTTCTTTAAATGTTTTCTTAGTCAGAAAATAAAAAGATAAGGGAATAATGGCTAAAAAAGTTATCCCATTTTCTTTTGAAAGTAATGCAAAAGCATAACACAATAGAGATTTGATCAGATTCTTCTTGTTAGAGCTGTCATCGATGTATTTGAAAGAATAATAAAGCGTTAATAATAATAACAGCAATGAAAGAATTTCATCTAAACTTTTTATGTTGGCAACTACTTCCGTATGAATCGGATGTATAGCAAAGATTAAGGTAGCTATAAATGCAGCTAAATGATCAGATTTAAAAACAAACTCTTTGAGAAATTTAAAAAGTATTAAACAGCAAAAAATATATAAAAGAAAATTATTCAGATGATATATACTGGGATTGTCGCCAAAAAATTGGTATTCAACTGCATATACTATTAGAGATAATGGTCTCCATCGTCCTCCAGTAAGATCGCTAGCATTGCCTATATAGCCGTAGAAACTATCTTTTGTCAGAATATCGCCAATACCCGCAATGCCTTGTTTTACAGAATTGTTTCCTGTTAAAACCATATTATCATCCAATGCAAACTGATTAGATAGTGTATTAATATAAAAGACAGCGCATATAATTATTATGATCCAGGTCTGAGTTTTAGACGATAGGAAATTATTATTACTTAAGTTCATTGTATTTAATTATTTGTAGCTCTAAAGGATATGCAAATCTTTAGAAGTTTTTTGTGCTTAAAATTAATTAGTTTTTTTGAAAAACATCATGATTTCATTGCGTGAGTATGTAAAGCACAACCAAGTAGACTTTACAAGTGATAAATATGTTATTAAATTATTTGTTACTCACTTAACTTTGGATGTTGGTGATAACACCAACGCAGGCGTTCGGGAGGGGTTGAGGTGGAACACTAACGAAGGCGAAGCTCTTTTATAAACATTTGATATTATATATTTAACAAGTATACTAAAATTTTGGTACAGATACGCAACACACATTATCAACGCCGCATATCTGCGCCTCGGGAGCGGAGTTAATTCTGATTAACTTATCTGTAGATAATTGATATCCTTTAACGATTTTGAATGAAATTCCAGCCTGTTTCATTCTCTCTAATAATGCTAAAGAAGCTATCATATAATCGAACTTTAAATAACTTTTTAATTGAGCTGAACTATAGTTCAGCAGTTCATCTTCCCTAATAATTTTAAGAGGAACTTTGGCTAAATTACTATCAATTATTTTATAGTAATTGGTATATACACCAAGAAAATAAATAGGGACTGCTGCATTTTTAGGATGACAGTTGGATAAGTCTTCCAAAGAATTACGACTCTCTACCAATACTTCGTTTTCATAACAATAGTGAATATTAGATTGCCGGATAAAATGAATAATAATTAATAAACTAAAAATACAACAAAATAAAAGCTGTATACATTTGTTTATTTTTATTTTCGTTGTTACCGTATCAAAAAATAAAATGATAAGTAAAACACCTACTGGGAACCATTGTATTGCAGTACGAAATAATAAAAAAGGAGTTTTAAAGAGTATGTGAAAAACAATATTCAATAATATAATAGCAATTACCGGAATAGATATTATCAAAGGCTTTGAAAAATGAGATTGTTTAATTGACGCAAGCCAAAAATATATAATTGAACCTAATAACAGTATAAAAGAAACATACCCAATAGTGTCTGCCAGATATGAGGAGGATGCAAAATAAAGACTACCTCTCCATACTGAATTTATTAGCGATAATATTAAGTAAGTGTCTCCGCCATAATCAAGATCATGCCCATAATATTTAATCACCAAAAGTGCCGCTATTGTTGATGTGATCAGCACCAGAAATAGCAGCAATATACTTTTTACATTTTTTATTTTTAAAGAATATTCCTGACTTGTTATAAGCAAGTAACTGAAACAACCTGCTACTCCAAGAAATGAATAGAGATAAGAAAAATTTGAGGCTATTGACAATAATCCGCATACAAAAACAGCCAACCATTTTTTATAAATAAATTCTTTTGAAGAAGTCGCCTCAAGAAAAAAAATAATCATCCAAACCTGAAAAGTTAGCGCTAAGGCATATCCGCGTGCCAAAGAAAAATAATCGAGTATGTACGGGTTGAAAAGAACAAGACAATAAAAAGCTATTTGCAAAAAAATATTTTGTATAAAGTGAGAGAGCTTGAATACACCTATAGCAAAAAAAGGAAAAACAATAATGGATTGAATTCTCATATAGCCTATGTCGTTTCCAAAAACCAGGTTGAATATTTTCATAAAAATGCTATTCAACCAATGAGTATTGGCGGTACCTACCATAGCCTTTAGATAATTAGTTTTCATCAAAAAAAATGAATACGCTTCATCATTTGTTATAAACATCGTAAACGCGTGGCATATAACAAATCCCCAAAGTACACATAATGTTATGTAATGAAAGATGGTAAAATAAGAAAGACTGTGTTTGCCGGGTTTTAACATAACGTATTTTGATGACCAGAGTTTCTGGAAGCAATATACATCTTTCGGTAAATATATTTTACAGGATGAGGCTAGGATTGCATTTTATGAAAATGCTAATTAATTATTACACTTCTTTTCTGATATTACTAACGCATACATTACCCTCTGAATTTTCTAAAAAAGAAAAAACAAATAATAATTAGGATTATTTCAACTGACCAAAGCAAAATCACATTTCGTTTAATTGCCATTTTTAGTAAGAAATCAATACCAATTATTAATATAAAAAAAGGTACGCCTACCATGACACCTATTATACTCCAGCCTTGTGAACTATGAGCATCAAATAGACTTTCGATAATCCCAACGATTAAAGCTATAAGAGCAATTATACATGGCGATATTATATAAACCCAATTTTTTTTCATTATTTAGTGCGGTTTATTAGGAGCATAAGTTCCATCCTTATTTTCGGTCCACATATTTGGTTTTCTTGTCCAAGTTCCATTTTTATCTTGATCCATATATTTTTTTAAGAATAATTGATAGTTAGTTTCAATGTTTTTGGCATTTGCAATTCTTCCTGTCATTGTTGGTTTAGTTTCGTTTGAATAATTATTTTGCATAAAAACTGCTATTGATAACTTTTTCTCATTAGTTGTCATTGCAAAAAGCTTTGCAGCATTCCATGCTGAAGAAATCTCATCACTTGTAACTGGCTGACCTGTAAATGGATCTTTATCCCCCTCCTTATATTTATCTAAAAAATCATTCCATGTTCCTAATGCCTTTTCGTCTACAGGTGTTGTGCCCCAATCATCAAAAAGTCCACTACTACCGGTAGCATTTAATTTATCATATCCCATATCATGCATC
The DNA here is from genome assembly GCA_013288745.1 of Bacteroidota bacterium. GTDB lineage: Bacteria > Bacteroidota > Bacteroidia > Chitinophagales > Chitinophagaceae > Ferruginibacter. Next base: position 997 of record JABDBG010000057.1, on the reverse strand, counting down.
TTTGCAGCTTCATCAACAGCATCGACTGCAGGTGCATCATAGTTGTATTGTGGCTTCATATTATTATGGCCATCAATGAAGTCTCCGGATTTATTTATATAATAAAAAGAAGTAGCTCCTAAATAATTCCCATATTCAGTATGGACAAGTCCTAAAAAAGTTGTTGCTCCTCGTGAATAGAAAAAGCTACTCCTATCCAAAACAGTTGTAACCCCAGCAGCATTTTTAGAATAAAATTGAATATTGTATACAACGCCCCTTCCTTGCGGACCACATAAATTAAGCTGTGTAGCATCATAAGGTATATAAAGAGTACTATTTTCTCCAGTATTAATATCGACTATTACATTAATGCTTCCATACTCTTTTCCGTCAATATCCTTTCCATCTATTGGTCTGTTTGAACTAAACTGATATGGTGTTAACATTGGGTAACTTTCAGTTATAGGATCTACACTTAAAAACCTCCCTAACCGTGTATCATAAATTCGCATTCCGTAATCCTGCGTTCCATTTTCTATATCATTATCCTTTTCTTTCCCATTAAATCCATACCTATACACCCCATTAATCTGTTCATACTGCCTACCTGGTTGTAACATCCCGAAAGGATAGTAATCATTTGCCGTAACTACATCCGCATTATTGTAATCTATGGTAGCATTATCAGAACTGTGTTGTATTGTTTTATCGCTAACAGTTACGAGTACATTACCTAACTGATTGTTTAATTCAAAGCTCTTATCACCTCTTTCAAATGTACTGGTCGAATTTATATAATTAGCACTTTGTAAATTATCTACAACACGGTTTAGGTTAAAAATACCTAACCTGCTGCTGCCATATAGATCAGCTTCTACCTGTGTGATTTTTTTGTTGTTCAATGTTGGATCTATAGTGTATACACTCATTACATTTCCTGTGGCATCCCGTACATAGAATGTGCTGGTTATAACGCCGCTCATATCTCCACCCACATTTACAGTTTTACTTAACC
>JABDBG010000056.1 GCA_013288745.1 Bacteroidota bacterium | reverse complement strand
CGTAGTCCGAAATATGGAGAAAAAACCGCTGCCAGAGATATCGATTGGTTAGGCATTGGTTTACTAGCAGCGACAGTAGGCTCTTTACAATACGTGTTAGAAAAAGGCCAGGATGATGATTGGTTCGCAAGTTCCAATATTACCTTCTTTGCAGTAGTAGCGACATTGGGTTTATTCTTTTTTATATGGAGAGAATTGACCTATAAAAATCCGATCGTAGAATTGCGTGTATTGAAAAATGTTAACCTGCGAACAGGTACTATCTTGTCCTTTATCATGGGCTTTGGATTGTATGGATCAACATTCATCATTCCATTATATACGCAGGCAACATTGGGCTGGACAGCACAACAAGCGGGTTTATTAATGATACCTTCTGCGATCACTACCGCATTTATGATGCCGATGATCGGGCAATTATTACAAAAAGGCGCACCACAAAAAGTACTCGTATCTATCGGCTTAGCGATCTTTGCTGTATTTACTTTCTGGTGTTTTTCCATATTAACTCCTGATACCAGCGTTGATAATTTCTTCTGGCCACTGATCGTTCGTGGTATTGGAATGGGAATGCTATTTATACCGATCACGGTGCTATCGCTATCCTCATTAAAAGGGAAACAGATAGGCCAGGGTGCAGCGTTCACCGGTATGATGCGCCAGCTGGGCGGTTCATTCGGTATCGCGTTGATCACTACATATATGGCTACCCGCAATATGCAACACAGAAGTGACCTTGTAAGCAAATTAGACATCAACAATCCTGCAGTACAGCAAAGAGTAGCAGGTATACAACATGGTTTTATGTTAAGAGGCATGACACCTGAGGTTGCACTAAAAAGTGCTTACACTTCGCTTGATTATGGTATAGGTAAACAGGCTTCTGTTTTGTCTTACATGGATGTGTTCATGTGGCTTGGCATTGCATTTTTAATTTGTATACCTTTTGTATTGCTCGTTAAACAGAAAAAAGTAGCAGAAAAAATTGACCTCGCAGAAGCAATGCATTAATTTTTTTAATTGTAAATACCTCTGTAACTACATACCTTTAGCAAATAATAATCCCACTTAACTGTGATTATTGTTTGCTATTTTTTATTAATGATCCCACAGCATGACAAAATCGGAAATTCAATTCCTCGAAGGTCCTCAGAACCGTTGGAAAGACTTCAAGTTTTCATTTAAAGTTTTACTAGAATTTATAAAAGGTTTCAGAACACTACATTTCGTAGGGCCCTGTGTAACCGTTTTTGGATCAGCACGTTTTAAAGAGGGCCATGTTTTTTATGAACAGGCGCGTGAACTATCCGGCAGAATTGCACAGATGGGTTTTACGATCATGACCGGCGGAGGCCCCGGCATTATGGAAGCGGCTAATAAAGGCGCGAAAGAAGTTGGCGGTAAAAGTGTAGGATGCAATATTGTTTTGCCACATGAACAATCACATAATCCATATCTCGACAGATGGGTAAATATCAAATACTTTTTTGTTCGTAAAACATTACTGATAAAATATTCTTACGCATTTATCGTGATGCCCGGAGGTTTTGGAACAATGGATGAATACTTTGAAGCGTTGACGCTTATTCAGACAAAAAAAGTGCATGAATTTCCTATCATCATTATTGGCAAAGAGTTTCACAAAGACCTGATCACTTATGTTGAAACGATGAAAAATTATCAGACGATCTCTCCGAATGATACGGATCTTTTTTTAGTAACAGATTCTATTGATGAAGCCATTGCGCATCTGCAAAAAAACAGCATCGTAAAATTCAATCTTAAATTTGAAAAGAAAAGAAAAAGGTTTAGATGGCTTTTGGAAAGAGAAGGCATTTAAAATCAAATACAAATTTTCAATGTTCAATTTTCAACGATCAATGCTCAACTGAAAGATCGTTCAATTTTAAACAGTTGAATATTGAAAATTGAGCATTGAATATTGAGCATTTATCTTAACTGGTAAACAAAGCTTTTAATTCCTCCGCATCCTGCGGTTTCATTTTACCGCCGAGGATCAATCTTAATTGTCTTCTGCGCAACGCGCCATCGTACAAACGTATCTCTTCTTCCGTTTCAGGAATTAATTGATTGATCTTTGTTGGCTTGCCTGTTTCAATATCCATCGCAACAAAAGTATAATAGGCTTCATTGCTTTTATATTTGTACCGCTTCAACACATCCTCACCCCAAACAGTTATATGAATTTCCATGCTGGTGGTGAATGCTCTTGTGACATGCGCCTGAATATGTACTACGTTTCCGATCTTGATCGGATTCTCAAAAGAGATATTATCTACAGACGCTGTAACAGCCGGTAAGCCACTATGTTTCATGGAAGACATTGCTGCTGCGATATCCATCCAGTACATTAATCGTCCGCCCATTAAATTTCCGAAGTTATTAGTATCGTTGGGAAATACTAATTCTGTCATTACCACTAAAGAATCTGTCGATTTTTTATCCATAAAAGAATTTTTATAAATATACGACCAATAAAAAACACCTCCCAATTGGAAGGTGTTGTATTATTATAAAATAAATAATTATTTCTTTTTAGTGCTATCTGTCTTATTTGCTTTGTAGCGCATATCAGGTGTGCCATCTTTTTTCAACGGTCCTGCCGGTGCCGGTTTTGCGGCTTCTTTGTTTTCTTTGTAACGCATGTCTGGCGTACCATCTGCTTTTAAATGAGTAGCAGTTTTAGTTGTGTCAGATTTTGTTGTGGTGGTTGCTTTTTTAGCTGGTTTTGTTTGTGCGGTAGTAGTTAAAGCAAAGCCTAAAAACAGGCAAGCTGCAATCAGTAGTTTTTTCATATTCGTTAGTTTTTTTATAAATGTAGGAATTTTATTGAATATCTAATATTGTGTATGTAATATTTTAGGCCAGTATTCGGCGTTTGAATTTTCAATATACTTTCCTTTTGTAAACTTCTTTTTATTCATGGCTTTTGCCTCATGCCGGCGGGCATCGTAACTGCAACGTCGCTGCTTTGGCAACTGAAAAAAAGTGCTGCGCACTATTTTTTCTGCACTGCTTCGCCGGCACCGTAGCCAGAGAGGCGAATCATGCAGTTACTGGTGGAAATTTGGAATGGGGATTTATGAGAATTCTATGCGCATATGTTTCATTCATATGCTTTACAACATGTGTAATGTATTACATGTTATGTGTTATATTATAATTATTTAATGGCACAATTAAATAATTATCAAACTCCTCAATCAACTCACTACCCACTCTACCAGTTCCTGAGGAAGCGCCTCTTTGGCTACGGTGCCGGCGAAGCACGGCAGACAAATCATGCGCAGCATGTTTTGGCAGTGGCCAAAGCAGCGCTGGAGCAGGAACGCAGCCCAGCGGCTATGAGCGATCAAAGAAATTCCATCATAACGCAGTTATGGTGAAACAAAAGTAGTATCTCAATTCGAAATTCAGGAAAAAGTCTCCTTGTCTTGCATCTTATAATCAATTTTAATTTACATTACAATAGGGCGCTAACCATAAAATTTTAAGACAATGAAAAGAATGTCACTAACGATAGTACTAATTGTTACTTCGTTTCTATTAGGTTTTGCTTTTAATACACTCATATCCAACAAAAAAAATACACAAATGAAAAAAGTAACAGGAATAGGAGGCATTTTCTTCAAATGTAAAGACCCCAAAGCAGTTAACGAATGGTATAAAACGCACCTTGGGTTTGACACAAGTCCGTACGGAACAAGCTTTGAATGGAGAGAGAATGACGACAGTACTAAAAAAGGACTTACGCAGTGGACCCCTTTTTCAGAAAATACAAAATACTTTGAGCCTTCAGCCAAAGACTTTATGATAAATTATAGAGTAGAGAATTTAGAAGCATTGGTGGAAGAATTAAAAAAAGAAAACGTAACGATCCTGGACAAAATTGAAGCATCTGATTATGGAAAATTTGTTCATATTTTAGACATTGAAGGAAATAAAATCGAGCTATGGGAGCCTAAAGATTAGAATATAAGCCCCGTTTAGCTAAAGACTATCAACTAAAAGGCAATTATTATGCTTTTCAAAGCATTTCCCCTATTTTTGCCGCCAAAATTTACTGAAACTATGACCAATTTGATTTACGTAATTCCGGCAATGGGTATTGTGGGATTGTTGTACACTTTTATAAAGTTTGCATGGGTATCTAAACAAGATGCAGGTAATGAAAGAATGAAAGAGATCAGCACTTATATTGCTGAAGGTGCAATGGCTTTTTTGAAAGCTGAGTACAAAATATTAGGCTACTTTGTAGTGATAGCAGCATTGTTGCTGGCGATCATGGGCTATAGCAATCCGGCAAGCAGCTGGACGATCTCTCTGGCATTCGTGTTGGGAGCTTTTTTCAGTGCATTAGCAGGTTTCATCGGAATGAGGATCGCTACTAAAGCAAACGTTCGTACGGCGCAGGCTGCAAGAACAAGTTTGTCAAAAGCGCTTAATGTATCTTTTACAGGCGGAAGTGTAATGGGAATGGGTGTTGCAGGTTTAGCCGTATTAGGTTTAGGTGGTTCTTTTATTATCTTAAAAATGATCTTTGCACCGAATGCAGGTGTTGATAGCGTTGAAATGGCTCGTACTATTGAGATCCTTACCGGTTTCTCTTTGGGTGCAGAATCTATTGCGTTGTTTGCACGAGTTGGTGGTGGTATTTATACAAAAGCTGCCGACGTAGGCGCTGACCTTGTAGGTAAAGTAGAAGCAGGTATTCCTGAAGATGATCCTCGTAACCCTGCAACTATTGCAGATAACGTAGGTGATAACGTAGGTGACGTTGCAGGTATGGGCGCCGATCTTTTCGGTAGCTATGTAGCAACAGTTTTAGCAACAATGGTATTGGGTAGAGAAACAACTGCGATCAACGATGCGTTTGGCGGTATGTCTCCTATTCTATTGCCGATGATGATCGCCGCAATGGGTATTTTGTTTTCTATCATCGGAACATTCTTTGTTCGTATCTCTGATAACGCAGGTTTAAGTACACATAAAGTACAGAGCGCTTTAAATATGGGTAACTGGGGTTCAATGGTTTTAACAGCGATCGGTTGTTATTTCTTAGTGAACTTTTTACTGCCTGACAACTTAGTATTACGTCACCATGAATTTACAAAGAACGGTGTGTTTGGTGCTATCATGGTCGGTTTAGGTGTTGGTGCTTTAATGAGCATCATCACTGAATATTATACGGCAATGGGTAAACGCCCGGTGATGAGTATCATTCGCCAGTCTGCAACGGGACATGCTACAAATATTATCGGTGGTTTAGCGGTAGGTATGGAAAGTACTTTGTTACCAATTTTAGTATTGGCTGCAGGTATCTACGGTTCTTACGCTTGTGCAGGTTTATACGGTGTGGCGATCGCTGCTGCAGGTATGATGGCAACAACGGGTATGCAATTAGCGATCGATGCATTCGGACCAATTGCGGATAACGCAGGGGGTATTGCTGAGATGAGTGAATTGCCTGCTGACGTTCGTGAAAAAACTGATATCCTTGATGCGGTAGGTAATACAACTGCTGCAAGCGGTAAAGGTTTTGCAATTGCTTCTGCGGCTTTGACTGCATTGGCATTATTTGCGGCCTTCGTTGGTATTGCAGGCATTGATGGCATTGATATTTATCATGCAGATGTATTAGCCGGTTTATTTGTTGGCGGTATGATACCTTTTATATTTTCTTCTTTAGCGATCCGCGCAGTTGGTGAAGCGGCAATGGCGATGGTGGAAGAAGTACGCAGACAGTTCCGCACCATCCCTGGTATCATGGAAGGTACGGGCAAACCTGAGTACGATAAATGTGTGGCTATCTCAACACAGGCTTCTCTTAAAAAAATGATGTTGCCTGGTGCTATCGCTTTATTATCTCCGATCATTATCGGTTTCGTATTCGGACCGGAAGTATTGGGTGGATTTTTAGCAGGCGCAACCGTTAGTGGTGTGTTAATGGGAATGTTCCAGAACAACGCAGGTGGTGCATGGGATAACGCAAAAAAATCTTTTGAAAAAGGTGTTGAAATAAACGGCGAAACTTTTTACAAAAAATCTGAACCACACAAAGCATCTGTAACTGGTGATACAGTAGGTGATCCATTTAAAGATACCTCAGGACCATCAATGAATATCTTAATTAAATTGATGAGCATTGTGAGTTTGGTTATCGCTCCTACCCTTGCAAAGATCCACCATGATAAAATTGTTGCGAACAGAAGAGCAGCTATACAAACAATGGTACAAATGGATAATGTAGACAGAGCTGTTGATAGCACCATTGATCTGCATAGAAATTAAAATATAATTACTTTATAGATAGACGGTTCATGTGAAAGCATGGACCGTTTTTTATTTAAATACTTATCGTCACTAGATTCACTTTGGGTATTTTAAGATAGTTCTGTACATTTAACTATAATATAAATATCCCTATGAACTTGCAAACTTGATATAAAGGACTATAAAGAGCTTGATCATATTCAGTTAGAAACTCTTATAAAAGGAAATTCCAACTAATTGCAGGAACAGTGATATGATACATAATTTATTTATATCTTTCTTCTCATAAAATTCTCTTAAAAAATAATTTATGAAATACCAATTAGAATTTCCAGCCCTATTAAAATTATTATTAGATGCTGAAACGAAATTATTTAATTCGGTGAAACATAAATTTGAAAAAACTAAGCTTTGGAGAGAAGCTATTATTCCTAATAAGCCTGGTATTTATGCTCTTTTTGAAGGGAAAGATAAATTATTATATGTCGGAGAAACAGGAAATTTACGAGAGAGAATGAATGATATTAATAGAACTGTAAATCATTCTTTTAGAAGGAAATTAGGCTTGATAAAATTTGGAGGAATAAAATCTAAAACGAAATTCTCTAATGAAGTCGAGAATCAATTAGACATTTTTTACACAGAAAATTTGTACGTATCAATTCTTGAAGTAAATTTTGGAAGAATAGAAATAGAAACTTTTATTATTGATAAACATCAAGAGTTATTATTAAATTCGGAAAAGAAAAGAAAAATTGTATACAAAGATGATCAATAATATAAAATAACAATTAAACCCCTTACCTATGTTACTTGCAATTATTTGCCCTTTCTTATCTTTTATTTTCAGAGGAAAACTACTTACTGGAATCGTTTGTTTAATTCTTCAAATGACATTAATAGGCTGGATACCAGCTGCCATTTGGGCTGTAACATCTTTAAATAATGCAAGAGCTGATGAACGTAATGAAAAACTTATTAAAGCATTAAAAAATAACAACCGCTAGTTTTCTCTTCCCAGCAACGTCTCTTAAGAAGGACGTTGCGTAAGTTATAAAGTAGTTCGCAAATAAGCTGATACTTCTGAATAGCATTGAACGCAACGTCCCTATTCAGGAGACGTTGCCGAAAAAAAGTTGTAAATTTTTTAAAATTTATGGATGACAAATTTCAATATAGATTGTCAAAAGATAGCAAGAACGAAATTGCTCAAAATTTGATTGACATTTTGCAAAAAGATGCGACTATAACTAAACAGACTAGAATATTTATCTCGAATTGGCTGCTTACCGACCATACTGGAAAAAGAAAGGCATTTTATGATGTATGGGATATCGTATTAAAAAATTATCTACCAACTACAAGACCGGTTTTATTTCGGACGTGTAAAAGAATTGGGAAAATCGGGAAAATCGAAAGTTTTACAGGTCGATTAGAATGTGCAAGAAGAATTAGTGATGGCAAAGGTTCTTTATTAATCTGCGATACGAACGAAAACCTCAAATTTGAAGAAGAATTTTACAAACCTGGAGAATATAAGCATACGTTTTATCCCCTTGTTAATGTTTTAATAAGAGCCAGAGATTCGGGACGAGGTGAATTATCTGAAATGGTTTTGCGTTTCATAGGCGAAGACGAATACATTATGAGAATTAACTCAGGAAATATGCATGGCTTTAAATGGATGAAAAGTAACTTCTAAAACGAAGAATACCAGCCCATAACATTGGGTTTTATCCCACTAGCGCAGATATGCGGCGGCGATATTGTGCGCGGCGTATCTGTGACAAGTACGTCATACATTTATTAGAACAATGTAACTAATTACGCGAAAAACTAAAAGAGTTAATAGCGCAGATATGCGGCGGTGATATTGTGTGAAAGCGTATCTGTGACAAGTATGTTGTACATTTATTAGTAAATAAGCAAGGCACAGATACCCAATCACACAAAGCTAAACTACATATCTGCGCTACTTCCCAGCAACGTCTCTTGAAAAGGACGTTGCGTAAATTATAAAGTAGTTTGCAAAATAAGCTGATACTTTAAAAATAGCATTGAACGCAACGTCCCTATTCAGGAGACGTTGCTAAAAATAAAAAATGGAACTAGAAAAACATTATACAAACAGAAGCGGTTGGCTCAGAGCCGCTGTATTAGGTGCCAACGATGGTATTCTTTCTACTACAAGTTTAGTGATAGGTGTGGCCGCTGCAAGTGATACCAGGAGTCCGATCGTTCTGGCTGCATTGGCAGGTTTGGTTGCAGGCGCATTATCTATGTCTGCAGGCGAATATGTTTCCGTTAGCTCTCAGTCTGATATTGAAACTGCTGACCTAAACAGGGAGCAAATAGAATTGACCACTATCCCCGATGATGAATTAAAAGAATTAGCCAACATATATAAAGCCCGCGGCTTAGATAGCGAGCTCGCAATGCAGGTCGCCATTCAATTGACCAAACACGATGGATTGGAAGCGCACGCAAGAGATGAATTAGGTATCAATGAAATGACAGCGCCAAAGCCTTTACAAGCTGCACTGGCTTCAGGTGCATCTTTTGTATCAGGAGGTTTGCTGCCTATGCTGGTCTCTTTATTTGCACCGATAAAATATATGGTGATCTATCAATATAGTTTTGCCATAGTGTTTTTGGCATTATCAGGCATAGTTGCCGCAGAAGCCGGCGGATCAAATATGGTAAAAAGTATAATCAGGATCTGTTTTTGGGGTACGATTGCAATGGGTATCACTGCTACTGTCGGTTATATATTTGGTGTTAAGCATTCTTGAAAAAGACGTTGCTAAAAAGCAAACTTTTTATTTAAATAATTTTTAAGCCTGCTATCCTGAACCAAAATACCATTAGTGATATTTGTTGCGACCTGTTCATCATTAAATAACTGTGTAGTATAATAATCAGGCAAGCCGCCTTTTTCATTAATAGCAAAAAGTTTTCTCCAGGTATCACCAAGGTCGACCCCTAATTCTTTATTGCGGATCAATGCCGCGCCGCCTTTTACTATTTTATTTTCAAATTGCCTGTAGCTTCTTAAAGGGAAATGAAAAATTTCCATTGTCGGACTCAATATCTTTTTATCAAATTCTTCCGAGTGTGCATTATGATTACCCGTTGCTACTACAACTGATGGCGAACTTCTATGAAAGGATTTACATTCTAATGGCCGGCCAAGAGAATCAAGGGATCTTTTTTCTCTAATATCCATTACTTCATAAAAAAAATCATTGGTTTCAGGTCTTGGAATGAAATTATGCCGATCGACAAATACAACGCCTACATCTTTAGGTATCTTTTTAAATTCTTTTTTAAGATTACATGCAGGTGTCCACCAAAACTCATCAGCATCATTATTGATCACCCATTCTGCTCCGTATTTCTCATGGGCCATTCTTGCCATTTGTGTTACCCAGCGCCCTTGTGCAAACTCATCTCCTGTTTCCCGTATATATTTTGCTACTCCTAGTTTTTCATATTTTTTTATGATTGCCGGAGTGTTATCGACAGAATTATTATCTGTTATTATAAAAAAGTTTACACCAATCGATAAATGATATTTGATATTAGCATCTAAAATATCTTCTTCATCTCGTACAAGAAGCGTCATAACAATTTTCTTAGGGAAGAACAATCTCCTGAATTTTGTAAGTATGTTCATACAATTAATAGCGGAATATACTCAAAAATAGCACTTTAATTCCCAGCAACCTCTCTTGAAAGGACATTTAAATTATGAAATGGTTAATAAAAAGGCTGCATTTAGCAGCCTGTAGTTATTGTTAGTCATTTAGTCTTCACCCATTCCAATGTAATGGTCTGACATTTTATTATTGTCGGTTGTAGTCTTTTTAATTCCCTTTTTTGGTTTAGGATTTTCCTTTACAGATGCCTGCACTATAACGATTACCGCTCTTTATAGACGTTTTATCTACTGCTTTTGCCATACAACTTTTAAATTCTATCAAACAATCCTATTTTTTGGTTCCATTTCTTTCTAAACTTTATCTCTCCCATATAATAAATTATATCCAGCACTATCCAGATAGCGAGCGTAATGGAACAGCTTATATTTATATAATCCCAGTTCTGTCTGCCTAAATGCAACTTAAAGAAAGGATTAAATATTACTGCTAAAAAGGCTGCAATGACAAGGCCAAAATAATTGATAGAGGTTATTGAAAGAAACACTTCTACAATACATATAGTAAAGAGAATATTATTTACAAATCTGTAATAATTATGGGAATGAAGTGGAACGAATATTTTTCCTACAATTAAGGCTATCAGAACTGCCTTAAATACGATCCCTAATATGATCTTGAATCTGGATTGCATACTAATATAGTTAGAGGTAATTAAAGATTTACTTGGTGTTAGAACGTCAAATCTACGTTATTATTGTCGGGGTTTATCAATTACCTGTTGATGTTCATCCCAATGGCATTTTTTCTCTATTAAAAAACAACCATTCATCGTTTGAATGTGTTCTTATGCCGTAGGCTGCTGTCGCAATTAACCCTGCAAATTGTCATTCTTAGGCAGTAAAAAATTGATCAGGACATATTAGATTTGAGAAATTAAAATTTCAGGATCATGACTACTACTATAAATGAAACTCAAATACGGGAACTAATTGAAAACTGGGCGGAAGCAGTTCGCAATAAAGATATGGAAGGGATATTGGCACATCATTCCAAAGACATTGTTATGTATGATGTACCTGAACCATTTCAATCAATAGGCATCGATGCCTATCGTAAAACCTGGGATATCTTTTTTAAGTATACAAAAACCGGCGTGTTTGATATTAAAGAATTACAAATTTTTGCTGATGAAAATATTGCTTTTTGTTTTGCAACAATGATGTGTGCAGATAAAAGCAATAGCTCAGAATATATTGACCTGGATTTTAGGCTTACCGTTGGCTTACAAAAGATAAACGA
>JABDBG010000055.1:563-11472 GCA_013288745.1 Bacteroidota bacterium | reverse complement strand
AATTGATAATTGACAATCGTCAATTATCAATTAATTAAAGTCCTAATTTATCTACCGCAAGTTGTGCAGCTTTCTGACTAGCGTCTTTTTTATTGTATCCTTTTCCCTGTGCTATTAATTCTTTATCAACCATAGCGCCCATTGTAAATAAGCGGCGGCCGTTTATTATTTTTTCATCGAGTGTATCAAACTCTAATACTTTGCCATTTTTATTTGCCCAGCCGTATAATTTATTTTTGATATTGATCTCAATTCCTTCAAGGTCATCAATGAATAAATAGGGCATGATGATAGATTGCTCTACCCACTTTTGTGTTTTGTTGTATTTTTTATCGAGATAAATGGCACCGATCAATGCTTCTAAAGTATTACCGAATATCTGTGAAATTTTCAGGGAATTATCGTGCTTGTTGTAGATGGTTATTTTTTTCAATCCCATTTTTACGCCGATATCATTCAGCTGTTGGCGGTTGACCATTTTACTTCTCATCTCTGTTAAAAACCCTTCGCCTTTGTAAGGATATTTCATGAAGAGGTAATGCGCAACGATGGAGCTTAATACAGCGTCTCCTAAAAATTCCAATCGCTCGTTATTTTCATCTGCGCCTTCTCTCACCGAGCGGTGGCTCAGTGCGGTTCTGTATAATTTAAGATCTCCCGGGGTGAAACCTAGCACATTGCTAAGTTGTTTCTTGAATTCTTTTTTCTTTTTATATCCGGGAATAATGGTGTTTAGAAATTCCAAAATGGTTGGATATGTTTAGTCGAAATTAATGCTATTTGTCGAAAAAAATCGCTGACATTGTATTTAAGCATTGACTTTTGTTCCACATAGGTATACCGTTGAAGTGAGTGACACAACGATGCTGCTATGAAAAACAAATGTTCGTCAACAAAAAAATAGTGAGTGTTAGACTAAGCTTTAAATTTCTTTACGATCACAGAAGCGTTATGTCCGCCGAAACCGAATGTGTTGCTTAGTGCAGCATTAACGGTACGATGTTGTGCTTTGTTGAAAGTGAAATTTAATTTAGGGTCAAAAGCTTCATCATCAGTAAAGTGATTGATGGTTGGTGGTATAATATCTTTTGTAACGGATAAGATACAAGCAAGTGCTTCTAAAGATCCGGCTGCACCTAGGCAATGGCCGGTCATGCTTTTAGTAGAGCTTATATTCAGATCATAAGCATGTTCACCGAATACACTTAAGATAGCTTTACATTCTGACAGATCACCTAATGGGGTGGATGTTCCGTGTACATTGATGTATTGGATATCTTCCGGCTTAAGGTGGGCATCTTTTAAAGCAGTTGCCATTACATTTTTTGCACCCAATCCTTCAGGATGTGGAGCTGTTAAATGATGAGCATCTGCAGTAGCGCCACCACCGGCAACTTCGCAATAGATTTTTGCACCTCTTGCAAGTGCGTGTTCCAGGCTTTCTAATACTAATGCACCTGCACCTTCTCCCATTACAAAACCATCGCGGTCCTTATCAAATGGGCGACTAGCTGTTTGCGGGCTATCATTTCTTTCGCTTAACGCCTTCATAGCATTAAAACCGCCAACACCTGCTGCACTAACTACAGCTTCGCTTCCACCGGTAACAATAATATCGGCCCTACCTAAACGGATGTTATCAAAAGCATCAATTATTGCGTTGGTAGAAGAAGCGCAAGCGCTTACTACTGCATAATTGGGGCCCCTGAAACCATGGCGCATAGATATCTGCCCTGCGGCAATGTCCAATATCATTTTGGGAATAAAGAAAGGATTGAAACGAGGCGTTCCGTCGCCATTGGCAAAGCCGACAACTTCTTCCTGGAAGGTTATTAAACCACCGATCCCGCTGGCCCAAATAACACCTACTCGATCAGGATTTACATTTTCGGGAGTGATACCGGCATCTTTAACTGCTTCATCAGTTGCAACGATAGCGAACTGTGTAAAGCGATCCATTTTTCGTGCCTCCTTTTTATCCAGGTAAGTGGTAGGATCGAAATCTTTAACCTCGCAGGCAAACCTTGTTTTAAACTTTGTAGCATCGAATTGCTTGATATAATCGCAACCGCTTACACCATCAGTTAATCCTTGCCAATAGTCGGCAACGTTTTTACCCAACGGGGTAAGGGCACCCAATCCGGTAACCACTACTCTTTTTAATTCCATAAAATTTGCCTGCGATGATTAATAGAAAAATTACTTAGCGTGTTCTTCTAAGTAAGAAACAGCTTGTCCAACAGTAGTGATGGTTTCAGCTTGTTCATCAGGAATAGAAATGTTGAATTCTTTTTCAAATTCCATAATTAGTTCTACGGTGTCTAGGCTATCTGCACCTAGATCGTTTGTGAAAGAAGCTTCCGGTGTAACCTCTGCTTCATCAACACCTAATTTGTCAACAATTATTTTCTTTACTCTTGTTGCAATGTCTGACATGGTAGTATAATTTAGTTAATCAGGTGCAAAAATATACATTTTGAGATAAATACAAAGAAATATAAATAGTATATAAAATATAGGTCAAATTAATAGGTAAAAAGAATAATTACAATTCTTTAAAAAGCCTTTACTATGGCAATTACCAGGCTTAAAAATCTTATTTTTTGACTGGCAATTTAATTATGAACAATACTTAAATAAGGTATTAAATAGCCCCCAATAAATAAAAGTTTGTATCTTGTTATTGCATTTTTGGCACAAAAACTAAGAATTAATAAAATACGATTGCAATATGGCCCTGAAACAAATAGACTATGGAACTGCAGAGTATAAAGAGATGCTCAAACTGCGAAATGAGATTTTACGTAAACCGTTAGGTATTACTTTTTCTCCTGAGGAACTTGAAAAAGATAAAACAGACATTTTAATTGCTGCTTTTGATGATGACGAGATCCTGGGCTGCTGCATTCTTAGCCACCTTGATAATAATACCTTACGATTAAGACAAATGGCCGTTCAAAAGAATCTTCAGGGTAAAGGCATTGGCGATTCTATTATGACCTTCGCAGAGAATCTTGCACGTGATAAAGGCTATAAAATATTAATGATGCATGCGCGCGATACGGTATTGGGCTTCTATGAAAAATTTGGCTATAAAATAACCGGCAATCAATTTTTTGAATTGAACAATACGCCACACCATATTATGGAAAAGGCATTGCGGTAAATCCCGATAACAAAAAATGCAAATCCCAATGTTGACTACTTTGGGATTTTTTGTGCCAGCAGTTTTTTTGCATCAATTAATTCTTCGTGTGAAAAAGCATCTTTAGGAATAATAAAGAATGAACGGTTGTCAAAATACACGTGTAAGAAGTGCGGACTTTCCATTGTGCTGTTAAATGCTTTCCAAGGCCAGCTATTACGGCCGCCCCTATCTGTTTCAATGGTAAATTCATCCGGAGATAATATAACCCTTAAGGTAGCCTGAAAAGTATCAGCACGCTTATATACCATCGCCGGTAACAGGAACCAGAATAATAACATCATTACAAACCATAAAAGGGAGCTTAACAAAAAAGCAAAGGGCGCAATTTTATGGAAGAAATATAAACCCGCTGAAAAAACGGCAAAAATATTTACTGCAATCATTAGGGCCTTTATTTCTTTGCGCGTAATAAAATGATAACGGAGGGCTTGTATTACTTTCCCTTTATTGTAGGTAAAAAATTGTGAGGTCATGCAGCAAAGGTAATAAGCACTTCACAATAGAAATAAAAAAGGTTCATAGATTAAAATTTAATCATATGAACCTTTTTTTATAAAGTATGCAATAAAATTACAAACAGAGCGTTTATACTTATCTAGATGTTACAGAACGTTCTTCAGAGTAAATACCGCGAGGTAAATTATTCTTAGGATGATGTCTCATCAGAACAACATCAGAACCAGCTATACAGGTACGTACATACTCTCTTTGAAAAGTGTAAGTAGGTATTTTATATGTGGTTGAACTGTCTTTGTAAGTGGTGAAACCCATTTCTACATTGATTATTTGAAAATCCATTGGGTGGGTTTTTTCATAACATTTAGCTCTCCAGGTTTCTCCGATCTGTGGAGTAACGCCTGCTTTGGACGCTGCACAGCTGTATAACACAACAGATAGCGTGAATAATACGAATAAATTTTTCATGGTTTAATTTTTTTTAGTCAATCGTTTACAATGCAATGCCGGATTCAGCTTTAGAAGAGGTGGGGGATTATTGATTATTTTCTTACAAATAATGTGCATAATTAGGAATTAATTAAATATTTGCCAAATTTATTTTTTCATAATATAAAAAAATGCCGTTAATCGTGTGAAAAAACACAATTAACGGCATTTTAATTTAAGTCATAATTAGTTAAAAATCAATTTCTTTTGGCCAATACCAACACCAATTTATTAAAATCTGCACTGGCATTTATTACTTTGGTAAATTCTCCAAACATACTGACAGGAAAATCCGTCACCTTATAATATTCATGTATTTTAATATGTAATAAATTCCCGGTTTGTGTAAAGGATGAAACAAAGCCTATTGAATCGTCTGCAGCGGTTTTATTACTATTGATATCATTTAGATTTTTTATTACGTATCCGGTAGGGATAGTGAAGTAAATATCCCTGTCTTCTGAATGAGGGTACTCCATTGCTATTGGTAATTGCCTAGGCTTTTCCTGGTACATTTCTACTTGCGGCCCGATCACGTCGCCCATTTTAACTAATATATTGTCACCGGCCTGGTCCAATATATCTCCACTTGTAATATCTGCTTCAATAATAAGTGGTTTGTTCTTATAACTATCCATCATCGCGGTATTTTGTACTTTGATGTTTTGAACATCATCTGTTTTAGCTACAGTAGTCACAACATCTTTTGTAAACTCTTCTTTCTTATCATCAGATAAAAAAGTAAATGCGGGCCTGTAACTTGTTGCGCCATACCCTAACAATAGCTGTTTAGTGTGTAATACCATTGAATCCATAGTGCTGTTAAACTGCATCTTCACTTCTAAGTCAATAGCACTTTTATCAAAAGGTTGTATGTTGATGCTATCAAATTCTGCAATAGCTGTTTTGAATGTGCCGATCGTTGTTCCTTTTAAAAATAAACCCGTTGTTGCAGCCCAGGCCGGAGTAATATATGGATAACGAAGTGCCCTGTTAGCAGGTTCAAGAAAATTGCCGGTATTAGGAAAATAGAAAAGCATTTCCTGTACCAATTTATAATTTTCAAAATTCTGATCTAAAGGATAATCATCTTTTTTACTTGGAAAAACTATCTGATAATTGATACCAAGCCTTTCTAATACAGCGATAAATATTTTTGTAAGTCCGTCATTGCTGGCTACATTATTTTTTAGGATCTTTTCAATATTATCTGCATCATCACCACCCTGATCATCATCACCGATATTGGTTTTTATGTATTCTTCTATTGCCACGATCTTCTCCTCTTCCGTAGCTGTTTTAGGCAGATTTATCTGTTTGATAAAACCATCGACCACTTTTGTCTCTTTAGGTGTAATGGTTGTATAAGCAGTGTATACATTTTTGGCCAATTCATTCCAGGTAAATAACCTAGTATTTTGAGAGACTGATAAATTATATGAAAGCTTGTATTGAACATTCATCAGGTTAGGTGTTCTGTCTGAATACTTTTCATCATCTAAAGCGACAATATTTTTTTGTATCGCAGTAGTAATACGCTGATCACCAATAACACTATCGTTACTTACTGTAAAACCATTGTATCCTTTTACAGAAAAAACCAACCGCTTTGGCGCTTCCAAAATAAATTCTGCATCCTCGCACGGTGCATAGGCAGACTGATAAGTTTCTAAACCAAAATAAGATACTTTTCTTTTTATCGTATACATGTATTCGATCTCGCAACCTTTTTCAATTCCTTCCAGGGCGAATTTTTTATAGGCATTGCCGTCTTCGCTTACATCATAGATCTTATCCTGTGGCAGGTCCAACACCTGACCGGTGGGTTGAATTGTTCTGGCTTTTATTGATACTACTGCTTCTGTAAGAGGATTTACAGGAATATATATTTTATTGTACAGCTCCGCCCCTTTGTCATCGTTTATTTTTACCAGGCGCCTGCAGGTAATATTGATCATCATATTATCCTTATCAACATCTACGTATTGATGCTGCCGTGCATCTACTAATATAACAGCGCTTTCATTTTCAAATTGCGGATCTGCTTTATGCAATACGGGTGAAGCAACCCAATCTAGTGGTGATTTTTGTGCAAACGATGTTGCTCCTATAAGCAGGAGTAATAAACAGGTAATTATTCTTTTCATGTGTTAGCTTTTATCGGTTCTTATTAGTTAGTTATTTTTTGCAGCACTACTGATTCTTTATATTGTGTTTGAACTGCACCCATTTCTTTGTTCCATTCTTCAAAATCAGAAGGTTCTATCATTAATTTTTTTGTTGTGCCTTCCTGCTCAGCTATCACATTTCCATTTATGATCTTATACGATATTTTTATAGACGCCAGGTCATTATCATACTTAAAATCTTTAGGCAGGTAACTTACTTTATACCCTTTAGGAATTTCAAGGATATGGCACTCATTAATGACGTAATTATACTCGATCTCTAACGGTACTTTTCTTTTATTAGTATCTATCACCTGCTTTTCGAATATCTTTTCCAGGTTCAGATTGATATAATATTCGTCGCCTATTTTTTTCCCATACCCCGGTATTTCAAAATTGGCTGTTATATTGATGATATTATCTTCGGGTTTAACATGGGTAATAGTATAATCACCTAAAATAAATTTATTGCTTGCCTTGCCCATACGCGTTTTTACAAAATCCTTTGTTTCGCTTTCATCACTGTACAATAGCGAATTATATACGTCTTCACCCTGATAGCCATAGTAAGTTACATTTTCACGGCCCTTAATTCCGTTATCGGTAAAGCTAATCGTAGTTGTATCTATCATGCGGTTTTGTTCCGCGGGTATAATAGGTACTCTTAATATTTTATAATTTTTTTCATCCAGTGATATCAGCGCTTGTTTATTCTGTATACCTGATGGCGGCACATCAAATTTTGCATGTGGATCTGTGCCATCTAAAAATATCCATTTACCATCAATATTAGCAGTTGATATCATGTGGTTATCATCAATCGGTAATGCGATATCGGTATAATCGTATGGCAAGCTTCTCGTTCCTATCCAGGTATAATATGCTTTTATTCCTGCGATGCGCAACATTTGTGTTATGATACTGCTCATATCTTTACAATCGCCATAACGCTTGTCACACACTTCAGCAGCCTGTCTTGGCCTGAAACCTTCCAAGCCGTTTTCAAACGCTACATACCGTATACTTTGCTGTACCCAATTGTAAATACTCTTTGCTTTATCTATTTCCGTTTTTTTACCAACAATGATCGAATCAACAACTTTTTTAAGATCTACATCCTGTGTAACATTTAATTCTTTTGTAAAACCAACATCCCATTTGTACAAATCATCCAATGAGCTTAAAAAATTCTGTCGGCCATTTTTTCCCTGGAAGGAAGTGATGTAAATAATTACATTGGGCTGATAATAATTATCATCCGGCGCATCACTAAAATTATCGTTGATCGGTTTAACATTTTTTAATGTCCACTTATAGATCGTTTCTTTTCTTTTTTTCTCTTCAGAAAATTGGAATAATCCTTTAGGATCATTTTTCACGATAAACTTTATGCTGATCTCATCCGGCACAACAACAGTGTAAGACCCATTCATTAATGGCGCCCGCTCTTCATAAAAAAAAGGTGTTAGCAAATGCGCATCTTTATGATACAAAGTATAGTCAATATGCTGAACCGCATTTTGTGTTAGAGAAGGAAAATCAAAGCTGGTCATTTTCACATCATCATAAAAGACTGTATTGTTATTAACGCTGCTCGTTTGCTTATTAGTAACTTTTACCTTTTTGTATTTATCACCATCCGGCACTTTAGTGTAGGCATCCAATCCTGTTAATTCATTGTAGCCGCTATGATAAATTTCATACCTGCTATAACTACTGGCGTTTTCTCCTAACAACATCAACTCAATATTGTGGTTGCTTTGTGCAATGGGTGTATCATTTTTAATGGAAAGGTCTACCTGTTCATCATAATGTAAATACACTACCTGTTCACCGGGAAATATTTTTTTCACTTCATCCGGTGTTTGTGCCATCATTGTTTGTTGTAACAAGACAATAATAAATAGTATGCTTAATTTTTTATACATGATTAATTCGTACTTAGAAGATTGCCGTGATAATACACGAATTGTTTTACATTCCCTTGCTCATCATAATATTTACAGATACCGTTTAATTCGTCGTTGTAATAATTATCTTCAGCTTTTACTTTACCATTTGGGTAATACGTTTTATGAGCACCATTAATATTGCCTAAAACATAATTTGTTATTGAAGAAAGTGCACCATTTGAATAATACACTTTAGTGGGACCATCCTCATAACCAACTACTCTATTTGTTTCAATATATAATTTACCATTCCTGAAGAAAAATTTCTGTTGCCCCTGTTGCATATTATCAATATAAGAGAGCTCACAGCTTTGTACGCCATTTTTATAGTGACCTATTATTTTGCATGACCCATTTTTTATAATAATTGGTTGCACCAACATGCCATTTTTATCTTCATAAGTATAACTCATTAATTCGCCGTCTTTATAGTTTAATATAACTATTACTTTATTACTATCTCCATAAATTATATCCTGCCCTTCTTTACTATTATTTTTATATGTGGTACTAAAATCTTTTGTTCCATCGTGATTATAGGAATTATCTTTCCCATCTAAAGATCCTTTTTTGTACGTTTCTTCTTCGCTTAGTTTCCCATTCTCATAAAAATATTTCCAAACACCATTTTTATCTCCATCTTTATAATTTCCCTCTACACTTAGGTTGCCATTCAAAAAATAACTTTTATAGGTACTATCTTTATCGTTGTTTTTATAATAAAAATTGGCAGAAGGCTTTCCATTATAGAAATACGTTTCATAGCTGCCGGTAAGCATGTAATGATCGTAATTTCCGCTACTTAATACTTTCCCATTATAGTGTTTATGAATACGGGGGCCATTGCCTTGCGAATATTGACCAGAGGAAATAACATTTCCCAAAGTATCAAATTGTGTAAATCCTTTTAACCATCCTGTAGTATATTTATATTCATCATCAGGAATATTACCCGGGAACTTATATTCAGTGTATCCGTCAAGATCATTATTTAAATAATTTTCGATGGAGGTAATATCTCCCAGGTTATTGTAGTAGATCATATGTTGTTGCTTTTGTCCGGCAACCATCCATCCTTCCTGGCTTACTTGTCCATTGGCATAATATTTTTTAAGATATCCGTCTTCACTGCCATCAGCATAATTGCACTCATAGTTTTTTTGACCATTCGCGTAATAGGTAATGTCTGATCCATTTTGTACACCATCTTTGTAATACTCTTCTTCTTTTATCTTCCCTGAAGGATAGTAAATTATATTTTTCCCATCCTGGTTTCCATCTTTATTATAATAACATTCACTTTCTTTTGTTCCGTCAGGTGTATAATAAACAATATTAGCGGCGCCTTTACGAGTTGTTGTAGAAGAGATCGTTTTACCAGATTTGTCAAAAAAACTTATTTCTTTCAATTTCCCTTTTTCATAAAAGGCAGTATTGTATAATATTCCGTCATCATCATAATCTTGTAATTGTCCGTCTAATTTCTTTTTGGTGTAATTTCCTTTACGACTTAGTTTTCCATTTTCGAAGTAAGAAGTAAATTCCCCTGTTACTTCATTATCAGCATAGGTAACTTTTTCTTCTATTGCGCCATCATCAAAATAGGTACTCCAAAAACCCTGTTTAAGATCATCTACAAACTGACCTTGAGAAGTAACTGTGCCATTTTCTGAATAGCCTTTATAGGTCCCCTGGGCTTTTCCGTTTTTATAAGTTACTTCATCTTTTAGTTTTCCTGAGGAGCCATAAAAAGATTTTGCATCTCCCTCTTCTTTATCATCAACATAATTGGTTGTATAAGTTAGTTCTCCATAAGAATTATATGATTTCGACGGACCATTTTTTTTATCATCCTTATAAGTACTAACTGATTTGATATTGCCATTGTAGTAATAGATCGTTTGTGTACCATTTACTTTATCTGCAGTTAATGTTTCCGTATAGCTTTTATTGCCATTATCCCACCATCCCTCGTCAACACCGTTTTGTTCACCATTTTTATACACTGCTTTCTCTTTTACCTTGTCATCGGCATAATAAAAAATCCAGGTACCTTCTTTTTTATGGTCATCGTTAAAGCTTCCTTCTATTTTTAGGCAACTATATACCAGTTGGGACAAGTTAATGAAAAAAATTATTTCATAAATGAAGAATCATAAACTTTCTTTAGGTCTCCTGGATTAGGATTAATACCCCATTTTTTTACTTCAAATCCACGAGTATTGTAATATTGATAATATTGGACAGTGTCATTATTAAACCAATAATATACCTTTAATTCAAGCGGCCTAAATGGCCAATAATCATCTCCGAAACCGCATTCTTTATTATTTCTCCAAGTCCTATTTTGCTTAATTAAACCATTGGGATAATAATAAAATGCTTCTCCATCAATAACTCCCTTTTTGTAGTGTGCCTGATTTTTTAAATACCCTGATGAATCAAATTCTAGTTGTTGACCATCCATGGAATCATTGACGTAATTATTAATTGCTGATACTTTTCCATTACTAAAGAAGGTAACTTCTTGAGTTGGATTATTATTATGGCTTTTACATCCAAATAAAATAACTAACATAATAATAGAAGTGCATTTTTTCATAATGGTGTTTATGAATTCAAATATAATAAAAAAA
>JABDBG010000055.1:0-553 GCA_013288745.1 Bacteroidota bacterium | reverse complement strand
GCCTTAGTATTTTGGGTATGATAGGTTTATTTACCTATCAACGTATTGTATGTTAGTCGTTTTGTATCAGCACCAGTTATCGCAGTTTCAAATTTGTCTGCTCCTGTGTCTTTTCTATTGTTATAACGATACTCAAATTCTGTAGCGTAACGGTGTAAATGCTGTGGGCTTACATAGTGATAGATACCGATTATACCACGTTTAAATGTACTCCAAAAGTTTTCGATACCGTTGTTTGTAAAACCGCCTCTTACATATTCACCTTCGCTATGGTTAATTGAAACGTGCAGGAAGTCAGCATCTAATGACTTGTGGTATTGCCTCGCTTCATCTGTTACCATAATACTACCTTTTTCAACCCAGTCTTTTACTACTGGCAGTATCGTAGCTATTTCGGTATTAGGTATTACTCTTGTTTTAATCTTACCGTTTAATCCCAAAGCGCCGATAACAATACTTTTACCTTTGCCACCCTGCGTATTCTTATGTTTCTTATCTGCGTGACGATTCTTATTAAGTCCACCTACCAGCGTTTCATCTAACTGTGTAACGT
>JABDBG010000054.1:10821-11585 GCA_013288745.1 Bacteroidota bacterium | reverse complement strand
CCTAATCATATTTCAGAGATCAATATACTTGGCACGGATGGTCGTAAATATGTATATGGTTTACCTGTATATAATACCAGGCAGGTAGATGTAAGTTTTAATTCAGATCACAATAATGGGAGTAACCTTACAGGTAAAACTACTTATCAGGCGAACAGCGATGATGGACCATCTAATAATCAGGGAAGAGATTGTCACCAGCAACAGGAAGAAATTCCTGCCTATGCACACGCATTTTTACTAACAGCCCTGGTATCTCCTAATTATGTGGATGTTACAGGAAATGGTATTTCGGATGATGATATTGGAGATGCTATTAAATTTAATTACACAAGGTTCACCGAAAGTTATAAATGGCGCACACCTGTGGGGGCAATACCTATAGGAGCTACAAGTGAAGCAGCCTATAATGAAAATTTGAAGACCGATGAAAAAGATGACAAGGGACATTATGTTTATGGCGAAAGAGAATTGTATCATTTGTATTCCATTGAATCAAAAAATATGGTCGCTAGATTTTATATAACTAGTGATCGCAAAGATTGTAAAGAAGTGCTCGGACAAAGCGGAGGTATAGATACTAAATATGGTATGCAACGCCTTGAAAAAATTTGTCTCTACTCAAAATCAGATATATTACTTGCACAAAGGACAGGAATGGCTTTTTCGAAAATTAAACCCATAAAAACGGTTCAGTTTTTTCAGAGCTATAAACTTTGTTTACATGCGGATAATTCAACGCCGGGATATGGCAAGCTTACATT
>JABDBG010000054.1:0-10811 GCA_013288745.1 Bacteroidota bacterium | reverse complement strand
CATTAGATAGTATTCTTATCACGTATAACGGAAATATAAAAAAAGCTAAAAGCAAATATGTTTTTTATTATCCAACTACTGCGGCTAAAAACCCGGGCTATGATTATACGAGCAATGACAGATGGGGCAATTATAAACCATCTGATAACAGCTTAAATGGAAATCCGGGCGGCCTTTCTAATGCTGATTATCCTTATAGTATACAAAATAAAGCTAAGGCGGATACATACGCGGCAGCCTGGACAATGGATTCGGTTTTACTTCCTTCAGGAGGAACAATTCATGTAGATTATGAATCTGATGATTATGCTTATGTACAAGATAAAAGAGCAGCGAGCATGTGTCCTATACTTGGTTTTGGGTTAACGCCAACTGCTACACCTTCACCATATTTATATCAGGTCCAACAAAACAATTATGTATTTATTGATATTTCGGCAAACCCGATAACGAGTACTGACCCTACTCAACAAATGAAAGATCTTACTAACAGGTATTTTCAAGATCCGGCTAATTTATATATGAAGCTGGCAGTTGTAATGCCCAACACACCCGGCTTACCAGGAAACGAGTTGATACCCATATATGCCAGTATCGTTAATTATGGGTTAGTAGCAGGTGGCAAAGCGGCTTGGGTGCAGGTGGTCCCATTAGCGGATGGAAGTACGCCAATGGTGCACATGGCATTACAGTTTATAAAAACACAATTACCCGGTAAAGCATATCCTGCCTATGATGAAAGTGAAAACAGAGGTGCAAGAGCAATCATCACTTCATTGGCAAGTGCCATTAGTTCTATCAATGCATTAATGCATGGTGATGATAATGAACTTCGTTCGGAAGGCAAATGTCAGCAGGTAGATCTTACACAAAGTTTTGCAAGATTGACCAATCCTACCTTCAGCAAACTCGGAGGAGGATTGCGTGTAAAAAGGGTAGTGATCAATGATAACTGGAATGCCATGACTCAGCAATATGATGCAACGTATGGCCAGGAATATAAGTATACTACTACAGAACTTATAGGAAATGATTCTACCACGATCAGTAGTGGCGTAGCAGCATGGGAGCCATCTATAGGACAGGATGAAAATCCTCATAACCAAATTTTAAGTTATTATGATCATAATAAAGGAGGGCCTTATAATTATGGGAGTGTAGGCTTACCTATTGGCGAAGTCTACTACCCGTCACCGTTAGTTGGTTATAGCAGGGTCGAAGTGTTATCTATACATAGAGATACTGTAAAAAATATGCCTACCAGGCAGGTCACAGAATTTTATACCAATAAAGATTTTCCATACAAATCTTCTTACACAACATTGATAGGTGATGGTGATGCCAATGTTTCATTTTCACCTCCGGCGATCTTACAATTATTGCATATCAACAGTCAAAAAGCTATTACACAATCTCAGGGGTTTTTAGTTGAGATGAATGATATGAGTGGTAAGGTGCATACACAAGCTACTTATTCGGCAACAGATTCTCTACATCCAATTAGTTATACGGAGAACTTTTATAATATTAAAAAAATAGCAGATAACAACTATTCTTTCAACCATAATTTTCCAACGCTCGATAAACCTGATGGCACTATCACAACAAATCTAATTGGAAGGGATATAGAATTGATGGCTGATTTTAGGCAACACACAACAGAAACAATTACATCAACGCTTGATCTAAGTGGCGACTTTTTCTTTGTCGGTTGGTTCCCGGTAATTATCCCCGCGATAATACAACCGCCTGTAATGTCAGGAACAGGATACAGATCAGCAGCACTTTTAAAAATAGTAAATCATTATGGCGTATTAGACAGCGTTGAAACAATCGACAGAGGAAGTATGGTAAGCACAAAGGATATGGTATATGATGCACAAACAGGTAATCCTTTGCTAACGCGCACTAATAACGAACATAATACACTTATTTATAATTTTACTTATCCTGCACGTTGGGCATACAGTGGCATGGGACAAGCATATCAAAATATTGACGCCACCTATTCCGGTGTTACATTTCGTAATGGAGAGATCGCTAATCCTACCAGTACTGTGCCGGCAATCGATATGAGTATATTTGAAAGTGGGGATGAATTATATGTTAGTCCTGATGCCAATAATACTGTGGCGGCTTGCAATGGAGGAGCTGCTATTTCCGGAACTCCTACGTATCGTGTATGGGTAGTAAATACCGCTAAGGCAAATGGCGGTTCCACGCCGACAATTGTATTTATGGATTCTGCGGGTAATCCTTATTCAGGATATAATGTTACACTACAAATTATAAGAAGCGGACATAGGAATATGCTTGATCAAATGGTAGGTAGTATTACAAGTTTAAATAGTCCTGTTAATGCCAACAATACACTTTCATTTAATGATGGAACAAATGTAATACAAACCAGTGCTGCAACTTTTAAAGATCATTGGAGAGTTGATGATGCGCTTTATTTAAAAGATACTTTTAAAATAGTTCCGCAATATTATGCAGGTTCAGCTACACGGTTTTATCCAAAATATTGTCTTTCAGATGCGAGGCGGCACCAAGCTGGTAGCAATCATAGCTGGGGAAATAATTTCGATCCGGATGTTGATTATTTCTCGGCTCAGGCACTTGATGAAGGACAGGGGCATACTAAAGTAGATGATGAGAGTTGGTTTATTTTTGATCTAGGTAATTCTTTTAACGCTCCTGGGGTAACAATAAATTCAGCGCAGTTAACTTTACTCGCACATACAAGAACTCATACATATCCGGGAACAGGAATATCTCATGGTCCTAATGATGCACAGTTAGCTACCGCCGCGCACCCGAATGATTTTTGGATAGATAGAATGACTAGTCAACCTCCTTTTAATGGAGGACCGCCACATATAACCCAAACTTTTGATAATGCATGGGGTAATATCGCATTCAACGCTCCCAATACAGGTAATGCTGTATATGTGAAAGGAACAAGCGTTGGTAATACTGCTGAAAGTTATGGAGGACCAGGTCCTCATAACTCAATTAATATCTTGGGATTATTTAAAGACATGTTAGCAAATACAAATACCGCCTATGAAGGTCTTAGAATTTCGCCGACTGTTAATAATCCTGGTCAATTAACAAGAGTATGTTTTTCTAAAGGGTCATACATTGATGTGGTTTCTTATAATGCATTAAATCCTCTGCCGCCCGGTCATGTAGGAACAACAACAGATGTAGCACAAGGAACAGTTAAGTATCATTTCAACGTTTGTCGTTCCATATTTTCTCAACCTACAATCAACCCTTATACAACGGGTATTTTAGGAGATTGGAGAGTTGATAGTACATATGCTTATTATGGTAACCGAAAAGAAACAGATCCCGGAACTCCTGTAGATACTCGCACGGGCGGAGCCATCGCTAACTATCAACCTTTCTGGAAATTTAATTCGACAGCTTATCTACTACGCAACACAAGTGCTACAGCGTGGACATGGAACAGTACTATTACTCAATACAACCGTAAAGGGTATGAGATAGAAAATAAAGATCCATTAGGAAGATTTAATTCAGGATTATACGGATATGCTGAACAACTTCCTGTAGCAGTGGCAAACAATGCAAGAGAACAAGAAGTGATGTTTGATGGGTTTGAAGATTATAATTATGCAACGCAGGTTTGTCCTTCATGTGTCGTACCACGTCATGGAAATTTCTTGAACCCTAACATTGATGGCACCCAGCACCATACAGGTTTATATAGTCTTAGAGTAGATCCGAATAAAAGTATTACGCTGGAATCACCGGTTATTGACAGTGTGATAAAAGATAATGCGACATACGGACTAAATATGGCACTTAATTCTCCAAAATCTGCCTGCGCTAGTTTAGGTAATACTACTATAACAGGCTATGCACTTACAGATTCCTTTTTGTTGTTAAAGGGTAAAAGGATGTTATTAAGTGTTTGGGTAAACGAAAACAATGCTAATTGTAAATGTGCAACCTATGTCAATAATAATATTACTGTAACATTTTCAGGAGTTCCGGGCAGTGCAGCTCATCCTGCTGCTATGTATGCAACAGGTAATATTATTGAGGGTTGGCAGCGATACGAAGTAATTATAACTGTACCGTCGACCGCGACGGCCATGCAATTATCACTCAATAACCTTACTAAAGGTTCTTCGGGTCTGCCAGTTTATTTTGATGATATACGGATAGAGCCCTTTAATGCGAACCTGAAAAGCTTTGTATATAATGCATCAAACCTAAGGTTAATGGCAGAGTTGGATGAAAATAATTATGCTACTTTTTATGAGTATGATGATGATGGTACTTTAACAAGGGTAAAAAAAGAAACAGAACGCGGTATACAAACGATTACAGAAACAAGAAGCGCAATGCAAAAATTAATTGTTCAATAAATGTAAATTTTTCTATCCTGTTCACTGATAGAAATAATAACAATGGGTAAGATGAAAAAAGTAATGAACATAATTGTTGTGGTATTCATGATAGTATGTTGTTCTGTAAAGAGCAATGATGCTATGGCGCAAAAACAAAAAACACCCGACCAGGTGATGACCAGCATTTATACGGCATATGATAGTATTTCCAATTTATCATTTGATGTAGCATATACATATACTGATGATTCACTAAATGGTCATTCTGCACATGAGTCAATGAAAGGGGCATACACAATGTCAGGTAAAAAAGTTTTATATAATCTGGGCAATATTCAATTTATGCAAAATGATTCTTTTTTTATTGCTGTTTACAATGATGAAAAATTCATTCTAGTAACAAATCCGCGTGTAGCCAATGTAGGATCAAATTTGCCTATGCGGTCAATGATGGATAGTATGTTGCATTCTTATGCTGCTGACTATACTATTTCAGTAAAAAGAATAAATGATAGTACAAACGCTATCAGTTTTGTTAGAGCAGACAGCCTGGCAAAATTTGATAAACTCACAGTAAGCTATTCAAGTAAAAAAAGAGCGTTTCTAAGATCTATCTCTTACAATTTTAAACAGGCAAGTATGGATGATAACCCAACAGGACCAGATAACGGTAATGAACAACCGGTATACCATACTAAAAACCTAACAATAAATTTTAGCAATTATAGAGTTGATAATTTTTCAAAAAATTTATATGATGAGGGCGATTATATAAAGTTTGATAATGGGAACTGGGTTCCTGCAGATAAGTATGAAAATTTCAAAATTTATTATACGCGTACTGGCGCAGCTGGTACACAATCAAAATAATAAATAATATAATATCCGAACCAATTAAACGCACAAAATGTTTATGCAATTGAGTAGCAAAAAAAATATTCGTATCATCCTCATACTGTTATTACAGTGTGTAGGGTATTTACATGGCTTTGCTACAAATAATCTAACGACAAGCCCTTTGTTAGGCAGTAAAGGAGATGTTGTTGTAAATGCAGTATCCACTGTAGCTGTACCTGTAACATCTGTAGCGGTAGAGCAAACTTATTTAATACAAAATATGGTTTCGGTAGGTATTGAAGAAGGAACTACTAATTATATTCAATCTGATTTTAGTGTTGTTGTAAGTCTGGATGTTAAACGACTTGATGCAGCAGGAAATGTTATTTCTGATTCCACAAAAAACTTCACGGTTAATTATTCAAAAGCAGCCGGAGCTAAATATAATTCTACGCAATATTATCCATTTCAAAATGCCAATAAGGTTATTGTTAAAATTAATAGTATTACATCAAACGTCACATGGGATGTATCGAAGGTTTTGAGGGTAGATAATTCACTGAATATTATCAGGGATTTTGCGTTTGCCTGTACGCAAAGAATAAACGATCTGCATGTAAAATTGGATGTACCTAATCAGGAACTAACAGCGTGCTGGGATAAAACAGATTTTGGACAAACACAATATGATCTTGAATGGGCATGGATAGATGAGAGTGCGCTACAACAATATGAAGATGTAAACGGAAATATTACTGATATCGATAGTAATTTAATTTTTCAAAACAACGCATCTCGAGTAACAATCAATTGCAGCCGCAACAGTTATAATATTCCTTTGTTGTATGACGGACAAGGATTTTTATTTGTAAGAGTGCGACCCTCACAATTAAAACATAATGGCCAGCTTGTAGAAGGTATATGGACATGGGAAAATATTGCAGAGGGAAGTAACAGACCGGTTAACGGACCATTTGTTTCTTATAGTTTTAGCGGCCATCAAAATAATTTAAACTGGCAGGCAAGTACTTCTTTTGCGGAAGATGGTAAACGTAAATCAGTAGTACAATATTTTGATGGATCATTGCGCAGCAGGCAAACAGTTACAAAAGACAATACTACTAAGACAACCATTGTAGCAGAATCTTTTTACGATTACCAGGGCCGGCCGATCATACAGGTATTGCCATCTCCAACCTTAAGTACCATTTTACAATACACACAAAATTTTAACCAATCAGCAGACTATGCAAAGTATCCTGGTTATCCAAAATGGAAATACGATGAGTTAGATACGGGTGCAACTATTTGTGGTAATCCAGCATCACCGCTTAGTACAGTTTCCGGCGCTTCTAATTATTATTCGCCTTTGAACCCAACAATAACAGACCCATCTACCGGATATAATGAAAATAATTATATCCCTACATCAGAAGGGCCTACTAGTGGTGAAGCATTTCCTTTTACTGAAACGCGTTTTGGACAAGATGGAAGACTTGCTGCACAAAGCGGAGTGGGGTATATGCATCAGTTAGGTAATGACCATGAAACAAAATATTATTATGAATCACCCGGACAAGAAGAGTTAGATGCACTTTTTGGAACGGATGTGGGAGAAGCCTCTCATTATTTTAAAAATATAGTAAGAGATGCCAATGGCCAGTATAGTGTTAGTTATACCGATATGCATGGAAGGACTATAGCTACTGCTTTGTCAGGTTCATCACCCACACAGTTAGATCAATTATCAAGTTATAACCCGGTGAGTTTTACAAGAGGCCTGCTTGATAATGAAACAAATAATATTGTTGGAAAATCTATTGTTTCTACAAAGATGATTGTCGTAGAAAAAGCGCTGCAGCCCTATGTATTCGATTACCAGTTAAATCCAAAGCAGCTTAGTTTATTAACTTGTAATGATTCTACTGTTTGTTTTGACTGTTTATATAATTTGAAAATTACTATTACTTCAGATTGCAATGATGTTGCTCCCTGGGTATATAATTATAATAATTTTACGCTTGGTCAAAATCTTACTGCACCAACATGTAGCAGTGACGGAAATACACCGGGAGTTTTTGATGAGAACTTTACAATATCATTTCCTCAGGAAGGAGAATATACCATTACCAAAGTACTTTCTTTAAGTGATAGCGCTGAAGCCATTTATAAAAATGTTTTTGTTACGAAAGATACCTGCAAAACGTTCCAGAATTTTTATGATCATGCATTGCAGGTTCTGGATTCTACAACCAATTGTAAGATCACCTGTCAAAGTTGTAACGATGCTATTGGCGATTCTCTTGTTGGGTTTATAAATAATTATATAAGAGATTCAAAAACTGTTCTTCCTGCAAATATGGTACTGCCATTATCTGCAGCGCAACAAATTCAGTTATTCTCAACAACGAATACAATAGCTCAGTTAACAGAATCTTACAATGAAGCATCCGCCAATTGTAACCTTATCTGTAATGCCAATAATGAAGACGGGATGGATGCTATTAGAAATATCGAACAGCAGATGTTAACGGATGTTTCTCCACCAGGAGGACAATACGCGAGTCCTGATTCAAGTTTTAAACCGTTTAATATTTTCAACCCGCTTTATGGTCCTCCTTTTGGTGGTCATACTTTTGGTACTTATGCAGAATCGTATCCTTCATCGAAAAGGCCGGCGTATTTGTATCCTATTGAATACGTGCAGGGGAGTGCAAATCCTCCGAGTGGTAATTATTATGATGCCGCGGGAAACATAGAAGATCCTTTGTATTCTCCTGTGCCTAATAATAATATACCAACACCTGCTTCAAATCATCAGTTCAGTGATCAATTTGTATCATCATGGGCAATGGAATTACTTCCTTATCATCCTGAGTTTTGTAAATTAAAAACAACATTAGAGCAGTTACCCGCATCGTATAAATATGAAGCAACATTAAATAGTATTACCACATTCGCAGGTGCCGCGGCATATTTGGGAACAAGCAATAATAGTCAGCTTAATGTAATGGCTATTAACATACTTAATCAGGATCCATTTTTCAGTGATCCAAGCAGGAGTAGTTATGTGGGGCCGATGTTGAATAAAATGAATTCCTATATTACGGCAACAAGCTTCCCGGGAATGAGTAGTTCTTGTACTGTACCACCATTCTCCGCATCTATGTGGCAAATTGCTCAGGCTACTGTTACAACACAAAACATAACAGACTCTTGTGCGCAATTGACAATGATGTACAATACGCCTAAGAATCCACCCACTGTTAATGTTGATTGTCCACAAGATTGGGATATGGCATGGACGATATTTAAATCAATGTATTTATCAGAACGAAAAAAATATATTTCCGAATACCTGAATGCTCAATGCTCCGGTGACCCCATTAATAGTATAGTTCATATTTTTAGGCCTGACGCAAATAAATATGTTGTACTTGCTAATCCTATATATTATTATCAACAGCGCTTTGTAGATTTTTCAAATATCAATTATGGAAATCTTGGAATGGATCAAAGTGAACAAAGCTTTTTAAGTCAGTTTAATAGTGGTAGTCCATCTGCGGCTTCCGGTGCAGCAACAACTATTCAAGGAAGTCAGCTTGCAGCTGATCAGGCAGATAGTGCCTGCGTAGGTTATTCTGCTAACTGGATATTGCAATTAGAACAGTGCGCAGCTATCGATAGCATTGGTTCATCTGATTCCTTGTGGTTAGTCAATCATTTGCAGCATATTTGTGAAGGTGGTGCCGACAGTGCTCATATATTCGGGTCATCTAATTTAAAGCCCGGTTATGTTCCTTATTTAAGTGATAGTACCGGAACTGCGTATAAAACATTTTACGATGTTATTGATACATTTTTGGTGAGAAAAGGAATTCCAATTTCTGCTGCATGTAATCCTGAACTTATTTCGGGGCCTTCATCTTACACTACGCAACAAACGCTTACCAATGAAACCATCATAACAAAGCCGGATACCTGTGAATGTACTAAGATCAATTCTTTGCAGACGGAATATCAAAAAGCAAATTATAAAGGTTCTTTCACGGATTATCTTGCCAACAAGTATGGTACAATTATAAGTCTGGGTGCGGTAGACTCTTTATTAAAGTTGTGTGATTCTCCGCGTACTTGTAACTTTTTATCGGTGCCCGTTATATTGCCACCGGTGTTTCAATGTGGAAGTGCTAAACCATGTATAGCATGTACAGATATGCAGAACTTGCGTGATAGTTTTTACGTTGAGTTCAAACAACAAGCACCTGTAATAAATCCACAAACAGCCAACGACTCTGCATTAAATATTGCATTCGAACATTTTGCTAATAACAGAACAGGCTTCTTTAAAAACTGGAATGACTACACCGCATTTTTAGATACCTGTAATAAAACACCGGGTGCATATGGAGTGATTGGCGATACTACCACGACAAGTGGGACAGGAGGAACTGTTGGAACCGGAGGTACAACCGGAACAGGCGGCACAACAGGAACGGGAGGAACGACGGGAACAGGCGGCACAACAGGAACAGGTGGAACAACAGGTACAGGAACAACAAGCGGCTCTACTTTTGGAGCAGATACCGTTAGCGCCTGCGGATGTTTAAAAACTTTAACGGATTATCTTTTGTCATCTCATAATTTATTTATTACGCAGAGTCAAAATATAACTGTTTCACAATTGGTGTCGATGGCTAACAGTGCAGGGTATACGCTATCTGTAACTGATTGTCCTATATTATCCGATAATCGCAATGGATTATTCTATACTTTAAATACAAATACTTACGGGAAAACATACCGGGCAAAAATTGGTAATTGTACTATTGCCTTGAATCGATCAGATATTGACACAAGTTCATTTTATAATCTTGCTTCAAAAACTTGTGCAGGTAATTCTTCCGTAAACTTTTTTCATAATACACCTATTACAACAATCTCTACTAAAACAGATACTGTTAGTAAAGTTTTTTATGTAACGTCTTCTGTAATTCTTAGTAATTTGACTTCGGATCACTCCTTTGTTACAGACACTACAACAGATCAAATTGTAGCAGCGCAGGTTTACCCTGTACTTGTGTCTTACCCTAATTATTATTACAGAACTACCTATTTTGAATTTGATAGTGTATCAACCATTCCTGCAAATGCAATTGTTGATTCGGCTGTAATGAATTTGTATGCTGATCCCGATGGTTTTGATCCTCCTGTATATACCAATGCACAGGACGTTAAACCTGTGGGTCATACACCAACATCCCTATCTTTTGGCAGTTCTAGAGCAAGCTATACTTGGAACAATAACAGTTCTGCAACTGATTTATATAACATGTACACAGGTACATTTGTTATCGGCTCAATTTTTAATACTGGTGCGGTTTACGTAACGCAACCATTTCAAGACCTGCATTTAAGTGCTGATGCAGCTGTTAAATTTTGGAGAACCTACATCAATAATGGAATGATGATGGATATACCATCAAATTATGATGGAGATTCACTTAGCTATGCAACATTTTGTTCAAATAAATACCCGGATCCAACAAAACGACCGACCTTATATGTTACTTATAACTTACCACCGGC
>JABDBG010000053.1 GCA_013288745.1 Bacteroidota bacterium | reverse complement strand
AATTAATTCAAGCAGGCTCAGGTGATTACATTCACAGTGTTTATGCAATGGGATATAAATTTAGTAAGTAAATGAAGCTCTTCACAAAATACAACAGAACAAATATTATTACTACGATTGCAATATTCATTATAGGCAGTATTGCTTTCTTTTTTGTACTACGATATGTTTTGATAGAACAACTGGATGAAGATCTGCAATCCGAGCAGCAGGAAATCATACAGTATACAAAAAAGTTTAATCATTTTGCTCCGATAATTCCTACTAAAGACCAGTTAACCAATATTAATTCCACAGATGTTGTAGTTCACAAAGACAAATTCTATTCTTTAGAAAAATGGAACCCCCTAAAAAATGAAGATGAATGGTTTCGTGAGATAAGCTTTATAACTACATTAAAAAATATAAATTATGAAGTAACCGTAAGTGACTCCGAAGAAGAAACTTATGATCTATTAAAATTAATTATTGCTATCACTATTGCTATGATTGCATTGATATTAATAGTAGGCTTCTTTATTAACAGAATAATACTAAACAGGTTATGGAAACCATTCTATCACACGATTGATAAAATCAACACCTACCAGCTAACATCTCACCAAGCGCTACTGCTGGGACAAACACCCATTGACGAGTTTAATATTTTAAATAAAAATATTACAGATATGGTTGAAAGAGTGCATTATGAATACAGGAACCTTAAAGAATTTACCGGCAATGCTGCACACGAAATGCAAACACCCTTAGCCATTATAAGGGCTAAACTTGATATGTTAATTCAAGATGAAAGCCAACTCTCAAATAATGCGAATCCGGTTACGGAAATTGAAATTGCGGTTAATAAATTATCGCGATTATTTAATTCTTTGCTATTATTAACTAAAATAGAAAACAGGCAGTTTGAATTGAAGGAGAAAATACAACTTGATGAAATTATTGAAACCAAATTAATAGAGTCTAAGCATTTAATCGATTCAAAAGGAATTATTCTAACTAAAAAAATAACACCAACAAGCATTGTCTTCCATCAACAATTAGCAGATATATTAGTAGGTAACTTATTGAATAATGCTATTCGATATAATTATGATTTGGGTAGAATATCAATTACCCTTACCAAACATGAATTTACTATTTCTAACACTTCGCCACTTCCTCCTTTAGATAAGGATATGGTATTTAAAAGATTTTACCGCCATACAAGTACAAAGCAAGACGGAAACGGTTTGGGCTTATCAATAGTAAAACAAATTTGTGATACCGCCCGGTATGAACTTTCTTATAAATTTTATAGCGACCAACATGTAATTTCAATATTATTTAATAATTATTAGTAAAAAAGAAGGAACTGTAAAAACAGTCCCTTGATAATAGTCTAATATTTAATATCTCTAACTCGAACAAAGATGGGTTTTGATTGCAGGATAACTAATGATTAACATGACTATCAGAGATGATATAGATCATGAAACCATAGAAATAGTCTATATTCACAAATATCTTTTAATCAAAACTTAATCAGTAAACCGTATCCCAGTTTTTACCAAACCTTATTAAGCATATGTATCCCCTATTCAATATCGACTCCAATGGTCATATTAAAGATATCACTAATGCAGAAGGGAAATTTGCAATGTACAGATCTGACAAATTAATCGGCTCTAATTTCGTTGATTTATTTACTGAACCGCCTATGGCTCAGCAAATGTTAGAAGAAATATGGAGAAATGGCTCTGTTGCTAATTTCTCTTTATCATTTCTTCAGGCCGGTAAACCCTATGATGTTCTATTCAACGCCATTTTATATCAGCAAGAAGATACAGGATCAAAAAATATATTTGCTACTATTCAGGATGAAAAAAGCAAAACAGTCGAAAAGGATCTGTTTAAAGCCAAAATATTAAAAGAGATCGCTGACTACAAATATGCTTTAGACGAATCTTCTATTGTAGCCATTACTGATCAAAAAGGCATCATAAAATATGTAAATGCCAATTTTTGCAAAATATCCAAATACGATAATGAGCAATTGATCGGCCAGGATCATCGCATTATTAATTCCGGATATCATCATAAAGAATTTATTCGTGACATATGGACAACCATTGCTAATGGTAAAATATGGAAAGGAGAAATAAAAAATAAAGCCAAAGACAATTCTTATTATTGGGTTGATACAACCATTGTCCCTTTCCTTAATGAAGATGGCAAACCATACCAATACCTGGCAATACGAACAGATATTACGGAACGTAAAAAGGTTGAGGAACAACAGCTATTATATAAACTGATCATAAATTCTTCCGATGATGGTATCCTAAGTAAAACGCTTGACGGTGTCATTATGAGTTGGAATAAGGGTGCGGAAAATATTTTTGGCTATACTGCTAAGGAGATAATAGGCCAGAACATATCAGTTATTATCCCTTTAGAATATATGGAAGATGAACGGATGATCATTCACAAAATTAAAAATGGTGAATATGTTGAACATTATGAAACAGTAAGGTTGCGAAAAAATAAGCAACAGGTTTACGTTTCTCTCACTATTTCTCCGATCAAAGATACAATGGGAAATATAGTTGGCGCATCTAAGATAGTCCGGGATATTACGGTAAGAAAATTAATGGAGCAGGAACTAAGAAAATTAAATTCAGAATTGGAACATAAGGTTGACTCACGAACGAAGATGTTACAGGAAACACTGACAGAGTTGGAAAAATCCAAAGACGAATTAAGTGAAACGCTAAAAAATGAAAAAGGATTAAATGAATTAAAATCAAGGTTTGTAACTACAGCTTCCCATGAATTTAGAACACCATTAAGTACAATCTTGTCTTCAACATTTTTATTAGAAAAATATAACGCCGCAACTGAAATTGATAAACGGGAAAAGCACATTTTATATATAAAAACTGCGGTTGCCGATATGAAAAATATTTTGGAAGATTTCTTGTCACTTGGCAAGCTAGAAGAAGGCCTTATACAAACTAAACAGGCAATATTACCCGCAGCAGAGTTTTTTAAAGAGGTGCAAACAATAGTAGATGAAATGGAACATCATTGCAAAATGTCGCAAAAGATAATTTTTCAGCATACAGGAAATTCAGGAGTGTATATCGATAAGCATTTATTTAGAAATATTTTATTGAATTTATTTTCCAACGCTATTAAATTCTCCAGAGAAGGCACCGCCATAACAATAAATTGTGCAGCAAATGAAGATAAATTGACTGTTTCAGTAAAAGATAACGGAATAGGAATTTCAGTAGAAGACCTGGAACATTTATTTGAACGTTTTTATAGAGCAAAGAATGCTGCAAATATTCAGGGCACCGGCCTCGGGCTTCATATTGTTAGTAAATACCTGGAACTAATGAATGGAAACATTGAAATAAAAAGCCAGTTAAATAATGGCACAACAATTAATTTTTATATCCCTTTTAAAAAATAATAACCTATGGAAACAATTTTAGTGATAGAAGATAATTTGCAAGTACGCGAAAATATTGCGGAGATACTTGAATTATCAAATTACAAAGTATTCACGGCAAGCGAAGGTAAAACAGGTGTTGAAATTGCAATAAAAGAAAAACCCAACTTGATCATTTGCGATATCATGATGCCAATATTAGATGGTTATGGCGTATTGCATTTATTAAATAAACATAAAGAAACATATGGTATACCATTTATTTTTTTAACGGCAAAATCGGAAAAATCTGATTTTAGAAAAGGAATGGAAATGGGAGCCGATGATTACATCACCAAACCTTTCGACGGAATTGAGTTATTAAATGCGATTGAAATAAGGTTAAAAAAAAGCAGGTCATTAAGGATGCATATAGAACAATCAAAAAATGAAGTAAATGATTTTATTGCTAACGTTAAAAAAATAACTGATATCAAACTAATATGTGATGAGAGAGAAATTGCTGATTTTAATAAAAAATATATTTTATATACTGAGGGCCAAAAAACACGCTCGGTTTATTATATACTGAAAGGGAAAATAAAAACTTATAAAAACAGTGATGATGGCAAAGAATTTATAACCAATATATATACTATAGGCGATTTTTTGGGGTACAACGCGATATTGGAAAATAGTAACCAGACAGAATTTGCCGAAATTCTTGAAGACGCTACGGTAATGATGATACCTGCAGAAAACTTCATGTCACTATTAACATCTGATGCGCAGGTAGCTAAACAGTTTATTCATATGATCTCAAAAAATATTAGTGAAAAAGAAGACAGGCTGGTAAACATTGCCTACAATTCACTAAGAAAAAAAGTAGCATACGCTTTAATCCAGGTGTTGGAAAAATACCGGAATGAGAATAATAACAATGAAATTTCAGAGCTATCGAGAGAAACACTTGCACAAATTACAGGAGTAGCCACCGAATCATTAATAAGGACTTTTGCAGATTTTAAATCAGAAAACCTTATCGCTATCCAGGCAAACAAGATTATTATTCTTAATGAAGAAAAATTAAGAAATCTTCCCTATTAATTACAATTTTGCCCAATATATTATGATCATCTGGGAAAATGCCGACGCATCTGTTCCGCCTCTTTATTTTGTCGTTCTAATGTCCAGTCATTCGTTAAGGTAGTTTCTATCCAAACGTTTCCTGCCTTGCGAAATATGTGAATAGAAACACCGTAATGCTCTTTAAAATGCTCTTCGAGTTCGCTAACGGTCTGTTTAAGATCAAGATTAATTTCTCCTTCACTTTTTAGACTAGGTATCCTTTTAAAAAAATCACCTGGAGCTGCGTATTCTTTTTTTAAAATAGTTCCCCCTTCAAAAGATCTTTTTAAAAACTCTATCTTAAGAAAAGGAAAGTAAACAGAAAATTGATGCTGTATATCCCTAATTAAACTCTCTTTCTTGATACTAATTATCATTTACACCTGATTTATAAAGGACTAAATAAATTACGATATGCAAATTAATGAGATGTTAAAACAGCATATATGATTGATATCAATCATATACATGATTAAGATCATTAGATTTGTAAAAAACAATCTTCGCGTGGTTAGTTTCAAAACCGGGATATGATAAGAAAATATTTATTATCGAATTTACCTCAAGGCATTTTGCGATGAATCTATTGATCGGGCCTCTTTTGAAAATTGATCGTATTTCTGATGATTAATTGACACTTCATCTTCTTTGAATGATTCATAAAAGAGGCTATACATATATTTTTTACCGTTGCTTAATTTATCTACACTAGGATCCAATACTACCAATAGTGACAATACAACGATCATTATTTTTGTCTTTTTTTCTTTCATGCGATTTTTATCAGGTGTACATTCGATAAATGGCACTAAAAACGGTACAGGTTATGTATAAGAAAAGGCAAGTTGTTTAGACTTCTTACCTTTTCTTGAAAATTATATCTGTTTATAAAATTTCGAAATTAATATGCTCAACCTTGCCGTCGGGACATACTACCCTTAGCATATATTCACCTTTAGCAAGACTGCTATTTAAGTTAATAACATGCGTTTCAGTAGATGTAGTTTGATTTATTACTTCATTAATCACTACACTTCCACCCTCTTCGAATATTTCGATATCATATTTACCAGGCAAATCGTTTATATATAAATGAACGGTTCCGTTGGTTACAGGATTTGGATAGATATTGATATGTTTGGCTGATACCTGAATAACGGAAAGAGTTAGATTTTGCATAATAACATCAACTGTTGCGCTGTATTGAGATACGGCCGTATTATTTATACTACGTATTCGGTAATAATTATTGCCAACAACTGCATTCACATCTATCCAATTATATACAGAAGAAGTATCGCCATCTGCAATGGTTGTATCTACAGGATAGAAACTTATACTGTCAATTGATTTTTCTACTACATACTCTTTAATATTCAGCTGTTTGTTTACTTCCCATTGGACTACTATACTTTTATTTTGTGGTGCAGCTGTTATAGTATCAAATTTTACTGAGCCGGGTGCTGATTTAAATACGATACAAAAACGGTTCGATACATAACTTAAAGGATCTGAGGTTATTGTAAAATTTATATTTACTGAAGTATCTCCCAAAAGAATTGGAGTAGATATATGTGTAAAAGAATCTACAAAAAAAGCATTCAGATCGGGCCGCGTAAAATTTTTCGTTTGTATCACAAATTGATAAGGCTGTGATCGTTTTAAACTACTTACACTTAAATGAATAGTATCGTTATTCTTAGCAAGCGGGCTCCTTTCAATGGATAAATAAGTGTTGTAATTAAAGATGGCTACTTTCTCGTTTAAATTAAACAGTTTTGATACATCCTGACTTGCGTTCAATGTATCTCTATAACTACTATCGAACTGATTTAATACACCATCTGCTAAATAGGTTTTTACATGTGCTGTATCTGTAGCATATAAAGTTGTACGTAACAAAATCTGAATCGGAGGATAATATTGTAAAGATGTATTGGTTGCCGGCCTGAATAAATAAAGGTGATTATCTGTGCCTGGATTTTTATCTGCTTCATCTATTTCAACGGAACCTGATCCTGTACCATTTACTGCGAATGCAGCGCCCGATTGAATATCTCCATTTATATCAAATCCATCAAATACCTGAGGATTGGGAGATGCATCATAGGAAGAGTTGGTAGCGTTCCAACTTAGTGTGACCCACCCGCCTGTTCCGGAAGCAACATTAGCTGATGAACCAATATTGGGGTCCCATAATGAAAAAGAATTACCGGTTATTGCACTAGCTGTTGCCGCATGATTATATACGTTATTAAAATTAATTGTTGCCGCATATGGATTGCCCACAACCGTAAAACCGCTATTAACCGGTACTGTTATACGACCTGTATTTAGCGCTCCGGTAGTTCTTATTGTTGTACTGGTTGCGGGTGTATATGCTGTCCCTGTATAAATTGGAAAGCTTCTATCGCCACGTACAAATAACATGTAACCCTGATAAGTTTTTACAGATACAAAAGTACTTGGGATAGAGAACCAGGAATTTGCTGCAGTCAATTTTGCAAGTGATGGATTATTATTTGCACTTTGATCATAGCCGGTACTTTGAACAAATGCGCCTCCTGAAGGGCCAGATATTTCAGTACCAAAACCAGGATTAGGATTTGCAGCACTTCCTGCAATACTTTGGCCTCCCTCTTGCCAGGCAGCACTAATAGTTGGCGCCCCTGAAGATTGTACGGGCGCAGTAATAAAGCGCCATCTTCTATGTGCCTGGTAATAACGTTGTACCGTTACGTTACCTACAATAGAAGCTTGTGCATTACCGGAGCCATCTTCTGCTATTGTCCCAACACTTGCTGTGGTAGATGCATTGGAAATTAATACTAAACCATTATTGGTTGTTAGTTTTGTTGTAGCATAACCAAAATTCAAGTGCCCTGTTATACTTAGTGGATCTCCTGAAGTAAGGCTTAGGCCCGAAGCATTGGTATTACTATCTACCAGGTTATTTATTGTTGAAGTATTAAACATACTACCACCCAGTACCTGAGCTACCGAACCTGCCATTTGAAGTGTGCCGGCAGTTACATCTAATACTCCGCTATTGGCAATAGTACCATGAACACTCAATGTTCCTCCACTGGCTACTGTAACAGAAGCCCCGCTATTAATAGTAATATTATTAACATAAACAGTACTTGTTAGATTTGGAGAATTAGCCGTAGCAGGTATCTGTACATTTGTATTTATGTCTGGCACATTATTACTGCACCAGTTTGAAGCAGTGTTCCAATTCGTACTTCCGCCCAACCAGGTATCGGGCGCTATAGTTAAATTGGCTCCATTATTTCCACCAATTACTCCTGTACTGCTCACAACTCTTATTCTGTATTTCGAAGCTGCACCCGATGTTCCGGGAATAGTTACACTGATTGATTGGCTGCCACTTCCATTTGATAGAACGGACTGCAAATTAACGGGCGAAGCAAATGAACCTGTACTAGATGACAATTGGGCCGTAAAACTGTTACCTATAAAATTAATTGTTGGCGTATAAGAAAAATTAACTGTAACACCCGAAGTTCCAGCACAAAAAGGTGAACCACTTATGGCACCGGTTAAAATCGTTAATGCAGAGTTGGGTACAATCTCGCCGGTTGATAATTGTGAAGAACCATATATAACTCCTCCATTTGAGAATTGAATCTGTGAAAGTTTTGCAGTTACTAATAATG
This sequence comes from Bacteroidota bacterium, assembly GCA_013288745.1. Classification (GTDB taxonomy): domain Bacteria; phylum Bacteroidota; class Bacteroidia; order Chitinophagales; family Chitinophagaceae; genus Ferruginibacter. Next base: position 3,645 of record JABDBG010000053.1, on the reverse strand, counting down.
GTGTTCCATTTCCTATAAAAATTCTTCCTTTTGTGCCCGCGGTGCCATTGTATGCACCTTGCCAGCCACTAATAGTTAGTACCTGTCCACTTGTAAATCCACCTGATGTTGTATCAATGAATAATGTATGCGCAACTGTGGAATCAAGGTTAATTGAAGAGCTTGCAGAAAGGGTTAGCGAAGTAAAAATAAGTGATGTTGAAGCGGCACTGCCAACTGTACTTAAAGTACCTCCATTAAAACTAAGGGCCCCTAAAGTCTGAGCAGACCCACTCGGCATAACAAATCTCAACTCACCGGATGAACAGGTTGTAATTCCCGTATAGGAATTAATATCTCCCAATATTTGCAAACCTGTCCCCTGCATTGTTATACCAACAGTTCCTGTAATAACACCGGAATTGTTTGTAGTTCCATCTCCATAACTATAATTACCAGCACCTCCTATTTTCAATGTAGGAGCAACACCTGTTGCATTATTAGTTATTTTATTTTTTGAAACTGCTCCGCTACCTGTAACAGAATTAACTCCTGCTATCGTTAAACTTTTTGCGTTCAGATCTAACGTTCCAACATTTGTACCCGAGGGTTGACCTAAATAAACAATCGTTCCAGCTGGAAGCGCGCCACCGGCATTTCCGTTCTGAAGTATATCCTGCTGAATAAACGTATTCCCAGTATATGTAGCTCCCGTTCCACCCGTACTGCAAATTAAGGTTAGCATCCCTGTGCCAATTTTAGTTAGAGATCCTGTGCCTGAAACTAAACTTGTTAAAGTAATTGTTTGTCCGTTGTTATCGAAAGTTCCTCCACCCGTACCTAAACTAATTCCGCGGGTAGCATTCAAATTAATGGCGGCTCCATTTGCTTGTATAGTGCCTCCATTAAGAGTAATTTGATTTGCTGTAAATAAAGCTGGAGCTGTTCCGAAATTACTTGTACCATTAGAAACTGAAACAATACCTGCATTAATTGTTGTTGGTCCTGTAAAACTATTTATACCTGATAGTACTAATTTTCCACCACCGTTTTTAGTGATCCCATAACTACCATTAATTATAGAACTGACTGCCAATGTTGATCCTGTTGCAATGTTAAAATTACCACTACTTGCGAGTGTGAGTCCTAATGCAGCTGTTCCACTGCTAACGGCAGGCTGTATAGTTACTGAAGAATTATTTTTAAGATAGAACAGATCATTAGCAGCACCACTTATACTATTTGTAAAAGCAGTAGGGTTTCCTATCGTAAGTGTTCTATTTATTGCACTACTATCGCCGATTGTATAAGTATTACCATTTGTTGTATTAAGAGATTGCGCCGTAATATTTCCCGTTGATAAATTAAGTGTGCTCCCGGGTGTAGTTAATAAGATATCGTTCCCGCTAATTGGAATTGCATCTAAAGTATAATTGACCGGTACAAACATATTTGTGTTCTGATAAAAATCAGTTTCCTGAGCAAACAAATAAGGCACAATTTCACCCGTTGCTAATTGTATGGCTGCATATGTATTACTTCCAACAACAAATTGTATTTGTGCAAGCTGCGCTGGTGTTAGAATTGCTGAGTTACTTATAAAAATTCTACCGGCTGTTCCTGAAGATCCATTTGTACCTTGCCAACCGTTTATTGTCAGCATTGTACTGCCTGCTATTGCTCCTACTGTTGTAAATGTTACGATATGAGCTGTTGAACTTTCTAAATTAATAGAAGAGCTGGCTGTCATTCCAAACGAAGAAAAAGTGATCGAAGATCCCGCACCGCTACCTACCGTACTAAAAGTACCTCCCCCAAGTGATGCAGCACCGAAATTTTGTACAGATCCTGTAGGCATAGTAAATCTTAATTCACCACTTGTAAACGTTGTAGTCCCGGTATATGTATTAAGACCTCCTAATATTTGTAAGCCAGCGCCTGCCATTTTTAGTGAAATACTGCCGGTAATTATTCCTGAATTTGTTGCTGTGCCATTCCCAAAAGTATAGCTACCAGAACCTCCTATTGTTAAAAGATTAACTGTACCTGCAGAATTGGTTAGGGTATTACTAACTAAAGCCGAAGCATTGGTACCTGTTACAGAATTGATCCCGGCAATTGTTTGTATTTTATTATTTAGATCATAAGTACCAAGATTTGTTGTTGATGCTTGCCCGAGGTAAACCGTAGTTGTGGTTGGCAAACTATTATTTAAACCATTTTTTAAAGTTCCTTGCTGTATAAATGTATTGCCAGCATATGTTGCAGGTGAAGTACTATTATTATTGAATGTTCCTGCGCCGATCAGCGTTAGAGACCCTGAGCCGGTGATTACCGCGGTATTAATAATTGTAAAACCATTGTTATCAAAAGTTCCTCCACTAGATCCTAGCGTAAAACCACGATTGATATTTGTAGTAAAACTTGCAGCAGCCTGTACGGTACCTCCATTGATAGTAATATAATTACTGACCGGCACTCCCGGTGTAGTACCAAAATTAGTGGTGCCATTTGTAGATGACACAACACCTCCATTAATTATTATCCCGGTATACGTATTAATGCCCGAAAGTGCTAGAATTCCGCCTCCGGTTTTTGTAATTGCATATCCTTTAGCACTATCAGTAATTATGGAACTAATAGTAAGCGTAGATCCTGTTGTAACATCAATATTACCATTATTAGCAAGCGCAATACCTAAAATTTTTGTTCCACTTGTTGGTTGAATTGTAAGAGAAGAATTATTACTCAGATAAAATATATCATTTAAATTTCCAAAAGCATTTGTAAAACTAACAGGATTACCAATATTGAGTGTATGTGTACTGGCAACATTGTTAGTGACTGTGTATGAAGAACCATTTGTAACATTCAATGACTGCATAGTAAGATCAGCCGTAGGCACTACCAAGTTATTGGTAGGTGTTGTTAGCAAAACATCATTAGTATTAGTTGGCAATATTCCGCTGCTGTAACTACCAGGCACAAGCATATTAGCTCCTGATAAAAAACTGACAGACTGAGCCATTCCGCTGATCGGCAAACTACCTACCAAGATCAACAAAAAAAAATTTAGCAAAAAATGGGGACGATTTTTCGTGTTTGAGTGTATAGTTATTTTCATAATAGATTATTTTACTAAAATTCGTAAAGCCTTTCTGCTTTCCACCTGTTTTGAATCATGCGATTTTATGATATTCGTCACTGTTAGTAAGCGATACAATAGCAATTTTGGAGAAGCCCAAATAAAACTGTGGTGCAGTTTTATGGTCGGATCAAGAATATTAACCAATTTGACTTACAAAAAAATTTTGCAAGTCTCTATGTACGCAAATCTGTTCTCCAATCTTATTTTGCTGTTCCAGGGTCCAGTCTTCTGTTAGAGTTGTTTCGATCCAAATATTTCCTGATCTTCTAAATATTTGCGCAGATACTCCGAAACATTCTTTAAAATCATTTTCGAGTGATAGCACGGATTGCTTCGAATAAATATTAATTTTCCCATCATTGATAAAGCCGGGTATCCTTTTAAACAGATCATCTGACATTGCATACTTTGTCTTATGTATCGCTTTTGTATTAGGGAATGTTTTTAAAAATTCGATTTTCAAAAAGGGGAATTGGGCGCGGAATTGATCCTGAACATTTTTTATTGACCAATCTTTC
>JABDBG010000052.1 GCA_013288745.1 Bacteroidota bacterium | reverse complement strand
AAATTTTATTTGGTAAAATAATTTATCAGCCTTTACTTTGCATCATAAATGAAACAAATCGTTCACATACACCATCATCATACTTTACCTCAGGGGTAAGCTATATTGATTTGTATGTACTGTATCATATTTTCAAAAAGGGCTTACTGCAAAGTAGGCCCTTTTTGTTTTCTTTGCACCAAAAGCCGGGTAAAGCTGAAACAGTTCAAGTGAGCCCCGAAAGCTTTCGGGGACGATGTTGACCAAAGATTAAATGTTGATAATATAAAAATAGAATAATGCTAAAAATTGCGATTCAAAAATCAGGCAGGTTGTACGAAGATTCTATCAAGCTTTTAAAAGAGTGCGGGATAGAACTGAATAATGGCAACAAACAATTGAAAGCTGCTGCTTTTAATTTTCCAATAGAAGTTTATTTTTTAAGGGATGATGATATACCTCAATACGTGTATGATGGCGTTGCGGATATTGGTATCGTAGGAGAGAATGTTTTGTTGGAAACAGCAAAGGATATTGATCTTGTCTATCGTTTGGGTTTTAGCAAATGCCGTTTGAGTATTGCTGTACCAAAATCGGTTGACTACAATTCTATTGAAGATCTAAAAGGATTAAAAATTGCAACAACCTACTCAACAATATTACAAAAATATCTAACTGATAAAAAGATCAATGCTGAGATACATGAGATCAGCGGATCGGTAGAGATTGCGCCCGGCATTGGTTTGGCAGATGCTATCTGTGATCTGGTAAGTAGCGGTAGCACCTTGTTTACAAACGGCTTAAAGGAAGTAGAAGTTATTTTGAAATCAGAAGCTGTATTAACAGCGAATAAAAATTTATCTACAGAAAATAAAGCGATACTGGAAAAATTATTGTTGCGTATCAATTCTGTTAAGACAGCAAAGAATAATAAATACATCGTACTAAATGCACCCAACGATCAATTGAAAAATATTGCAAAAATATTGCCCGGTGCAAAAAGTCCGACGATCGTTCCGTTGGTAGAAGCAGGATGGAGTAGTGTTCACAGTGTAGTAAATGAAAATGATTTCTGGGATATTATCGAGAAATTAAAACAATTTGGCGCAGAAGGTATTTTAGTAATGCCAATTGAAAAAATGATTGTCTAAAGAATTGATTATGGAAAATATTTTTATAGAACCGGTTAAAGCGCAATGGGATAATATCCTTAGACGCCCTGCTTTTGACAGCAAGTCGTTAGAAGGTACTGTTGCGACTATACTGGAAGATGTAAAATTAAATGGCGATGTTGCAGTCCGGAAATATGCGGCTCAATTTGATAAAGTAACATTAGATACTTTGAAAGTAACTGATGCTGAAATTACAGAAGCGATTACTTTAGTTGATGCAGAATTAAAATCAGCTATTCAAATCGCAAAAAATAATATCACTGTCTTTCATGCCGCACAAAAAGAAACGGTAAAACAAATTGAGATAGCAAAAGGTGTTACTTGTTGGAGAAAAGCAATTGCTATTCAAAAAGTAGGTTTGTATATTCCAGGCGGTAGCGCTCCTTTGTTCTCTACTTTGCTGATGTTAGGTATACCTGCAATGTTGGCGGGGTGCCAGGAAATTATTGTTTGTACACCTTCTGATAAAAATGGCAAGGTTAATCCTATTGTTTTATATGTGGCACAATTGATCGGGCTAAAAAATATTTATAAGATCGGCGGTGTGCAAGCGATCGCTGCGATGGCATATGGTACGCAGACCGTTCCGCAGGTTTCTAAAATATTTGGACCGGGTAATCAATATGTGACCTGTGCAAAACAATTGGTCAACAAAGAAGGCGTGGCAATTGATATGCCCGCAGGCCCAAGCGAGGTAGCTGTATATGCTGATGAAACATCCAATGCAGCTTTTGTTGCAGCAGATCTGTTGAGTCAGGCAGAACATGGTACCGATAGCCAGGTTGTTTTGGTTGCGAATGCGCAGTTGATCATTGATAATGTAAAAAAAGAGATAACAAAACAACTGGCATTATTACCAAGAAAAGATATTGCTACAAAGGCTTTAGAGTACAGTCGTTTTATCATTATTAAAAATACTGATGCAGCATTTGATCTGTTGAATGAATATGCCGCAGAACATTTGATCATTGCCTCGGATAACGCTTTAACACTTTCGGAAAAAGTGATCAATGCAGGAAGCGTTTTTCTTGGCCACTATGCACCGGAAAGTGCGGGTGATTATGCTTCAGGTACCAATCATACATTACCAACCAATGGACATGCAAAAGCATACAGCGGTGTATCATTAGACAGTTTCGTAAAAAAAGTAACCTTTCAGCAATTAACGAAAGAAGGAATTAAAAATATAGGCAGCGCAGTTGAAGCAATGGCTGCTGCAGAAGGATTGGATGCGCATAAAAATGCAGTTACCCTTCGCCTAAAAAATATATAAATAACTCGAGATGGAATTCGAATTAAATAAATTAATAAGAGAGAATATCAAAAACCTTAAGCCTTACTCATCTGCGAGGCATGAGTTTGTGGGTAATGCTGCGGTTTCTTTAGATGCGAATGAGAATCCGTATGGCTCTCCATTGCCTGAAAGTTTCAATCGTTATCCCGATCCTTTACAATGGCAGGTTAAATTTCAATTAGCAAGGATCAAAGGCGTTCCGGCAGAAAACATTTTTGTTGGAAACGGAAGTGATGAAGTGATCGATCTGGCTTTTCGCATATTTTGTAATCCGCAGAAAGATAATGTGATCATTTGTCCGCCTACTTATGGCATGTTCGAAGTGAGTGCTAATATCAATGATGTTAATATTAAAAAAGTAAACCTGCTGCCTGGCTTTCAATTAGATGTTGAAGGTGTGTTGAATGCTGTAGATGCGAATACGAAAATATTGTTTATCTGTTCGCCTAATAATCCTACAGGAAATAACATGAACAGGGAAGATGTGGAAGTATTATTGAATAATTTTCCTGGCATCATTATCATTGATGAAGCGTATATCAATTATTCAAACCAAAAAACATTTATACAGGAGCTGACTGAATACCCTAACCTGATCGTAATGCAAACTTTGTCCAAGGCATGGGGATTAGCGGCATTAAGATTAGGATTATGTTATGCATCAATGGATATTATTGATGTGTTCAATAAAGTGAAGCCTCCTTACAATGTAAATAAAGCATCGCAACAATTAGCTGTAGATGCTTTGGCTAACACAACACAGGTAAATGATTGGATAAAAGAAGTAGTTGCTCAAAAAGAAATGCTGATCAAAGAATTGGCTGCATTTTCTTTTATAGGATATGTTTATCCAAGTGATGCAAATTTCTTTTTGATGAAAGTGAAAGATGCTGATAAATTATATAAATATTTATCTGACAACGGAGTGATCGTCAGAAACAGAAGCAACGAAGTAAACTGCGAAAATTGCCTGAGAGTAACAATAGGTACGCCAAATGAAAACCAACAATTAATTAACTTATTAAAAAACTATGAGTAATAGTACAGATAAAAAACGTGTTTTATTTATTGACCGTGATGGAACACTTATCAAAGAGGCGCCACCAACGTACCAGTTAGATGCGTTTGAAAAAGTGGAATTTTATCCTGACATGTTTTATTACATGCGTAAAATAGCTACAGAACTTAATTACGAATTGGTAATTGTAACAAACCAGGATGGATTGGGCACCCCTTCATTTCCTGAGGCTACTTTTTGGCCCGTACAAAATTTTGTAATGAAGAGTTTAGCAAATGAAGGCATTCATTTTACTGAAACCTTTATTGATAAGTCTTTCGCTAAAGACAATGCACCAACACGCAAACCAGGAACAGGTATGCTCACGAAATATATTAATAACCCTGCGTATGATCTGGCCAACTCATTTGTAATTGGCGATAGGATCACCGATATACAATTGGCGAAAAATTTAGGAAGTAAAGGCATTTGGTTAGTTACTGATGCAGCTTTAGGTGTAGCAGAAATTAAGGACTCGATCGAAGCATTAAGAAAAGATACGATCGCTCTTGAAACACCGGATTGGAAAGCTATTTATGAATTTCTAAAAATGCCTCCGAGAATTGTTAAACACGAACGCAATACGAATGAAACAAAGATCAGTATCGAAGTTAATTTAGATGGTACAGGCAAAGCGAATATCAGTACAGGTTTAGCTTTCTTCGATCACATGTTAGATCAGCTAGCAAGACATGGAAATATTGATCTGACTATTCAATGTAAAGGCGATCTGCATATTGATGAACATCATACAATAGAAGATACAGGTATTGCATTAGGCGAAGCGATCTTAAAAGCATTGGGTGATAAAAGAGGCATCGAACGGTATGGCTTTTTATTACCAATGGATGATTGTCTGGCACAGGTAGCGATCGATTTTGGTGGCAGGAATTGGATCGTGTGGGAAGCCGAATTCAAAAGAGAAAAAATAGGCGAGATGCCGACCGAAATGTTTTACCATTTTTTCAAATCATTTAGCGATGCATCAAAATCTAATTTAAATATCAAAGCAGAAGGAGAGAATGAGCACCATAAAATTGAATCTATTTTTAAGGCCTTTGCCAAAGCAATTAAAATGGCAGTAAAAAAAGACATCAATAATAATGCGTTGCCTTCAACAAAAGGAGTTCTATAAATGAGTATTGCGATCATAAAATACAATGCGGGAAATGTACAAAGTGTACTCTATGCTTTACAGCGTATTGGCGCCAATGCTTTTGTAACAGATGATCCTGCACAGATCGCTGAAGCAGATAAAGTAATTTTTCCGGGTGTTGGTCATGCTACGCCAGCTATGCAATATTTGGTGGAACGAGGTTTAGATAAAGTTATCGTAGGGTTAAAACAGCCTGTATTAGGCGTTTGTTTAGGGCAGCAATTAATGTGTAATCACTCTGAAGAAGGCGATACAACTTGTCTGGGCATATTTAATACGGAAGTAAAATTATTTGTCTCGGCAAAGCCGGAAGTAAAAGTGCCGCAAATGGGTTGGAACAATATTTATGATTACCAATCTGTATTGTTTGATGGCCTGGATAAAAATGCCTTTGTATATTTTGTCCATAGTTATTATGCCGCTTTGTGTAAAGAGACTGCCGTAACAACAGATTATATTTTACCATATAGCTCTGCTTTGCAAAAAGATAATTTTTATGCGGTACAATTTCATCCTGAAAAATCAGGGACGGTCGGTGAAACAATTTTAAAAAACTTTATTAATATTAAATAGTCAATGGAAATCATTCCGGCAATAGATATTATAGATGGCAAATGCGTACGGTTGACAAAAGGCGATTACGCACAACAGAAAATCTATAACGAAAATCCTGTTGAAGTCGCAAAAGAATTCGAAGCTGCCGGTATCAAAAGATTACATATGGTAGATCTGGACGGCGCTAAAGCCGGCAAGATCGTTAATCTGAAAGTATTGGAAGCTGTTGCGTCTCAAACAAATTTGGTGATCGACTTTGGCGGGGGTGTAAAAAAAATATCGGATATAAGCGATATTATTACTGCTGGTGCAGCCATTGTTACCATTGGCAGTCTAGCCGTAAAACATCCCGAAATATTAGAAGAATGGTTATTGGAATTTGGTCCTGATAAATTTTTAATTGGTGCCGATGTTTTAGATAGAAAGATAAAAATAAGCGGCTGGTTAGTTGATGGCGGAATTGATATTGATACTTTCATAGGTAAAATGCTGGCGCTTGGTGTAAGAAATATATTTTGTACCGATATTTCAAAAGATGGCGCAATGCAAGGGCCATCGATCGACCTGTATAAAGACATTATGAATATGCACACTGAAATAAAATTGATCGCAAGTGGTGGCGTAAGTAATTTTCATGACGTAATTGAATTAAAAGAGATCGGCTGCAGTGGAGCCATTATTGGTAAAGCAATTTATGAAGGGACTGTAACTTTAAAAGAATTATCACTTATCAATCAATAATGTTAACAAAGCGAATTATACCTTGTCTGGATATTAAAGATGGCAGAACTGTTAAAGGAGTAAACTTTCTTGATATTCGTGATGCAGGAGATCCTGTTGAGCTGGCATTATTGTATTCTCAAAAAGGTGCAGATGAACTGGTTTTTTTAGATATCACTGCGACAGTAGAAAAAAGAAAAACATTGGTTGAGCTGGTAAAAAGAATTGCAGCAAATATCAATATTCCTTTTACAGTTGGTGGGGGTATTTCTTCTGTAGATGATGTATCTGTATTATTACAAAACGGCGCTGATAAAGTTTCGGTGAATACATCAGCCTATAAAAATCCACAGCTGTTAAAAGAATTAAGCGATGCATTTGGTAGCCAGTGTGTGGTATTAGCAATCGATACAAAAAAAGAAGCAGATGGCGAATGGTATGTTTATCTAAGTGGAGGAAGAACAAAAACCGATACCAAAACAATCGATTGGGCAAAAAAAGGCGTCGCATTAGGTGCCGGAGAAATATTACTCACCTCAATGAACAATGATGGAACAAAAAATGGTTTTGCTTTAGATATTACATCATTACTATCAAAAACGCTTCCTGTTCCGGTAATCGCATCGGGCGGAGCCGGTTCAATGGAACATTTTAAAGATGTTTTTGAAAATGCCCATGCAGATGCAGCTTTAGCAGCGAGTATCTTTCATTATAAAGAAATAGAAATACCGGATCTTAAAAAATATTTACATCAACAAAAGATAAACGTAAGGTTATGAGTCAGAATACAAATCAATCTTTTAACGGAATATGGAACATCGACTTTGCTAAATATAGCGATGGGTTGGTACCTGCTATTGTTCAGGATGATGCCACAGGAAAAGTATTAATGCTTGCTTTTATGAACCAGGAAGCGATCACTAAAACGCAGGAATTACAAAAAGTAACGTTCTATAGCCGCAGTAGAAAAAAATTATGGACAAAAGGTGAAGAAAGCGGCAACTATCTTATTTTGAAAGATATCAAAGTAGATTGCGATAATGATACATTGCTGATCAAAGTAAAGCCTATGGGACCAACGTGTCATACCGGTGCGGATACTTGCTGGAATGAGAAAAATGTTCCTGCAGATTTTTTATTCGAATTGGAGCAGATCATTGTTGATAGAAAAAATAATCCTTCAGAAAAATCTTATACCAGTTCTTTATTTGAAAAAGGTATCAATAAGATCGCGCAAAAAGTAGGAGAGGAAGCAGTAGAATTAGTGATCGAAGCAAAAGATAACAGCAAAGAACTCTTTCTGAATGAAGGGGCCGACCTTTTATTCCACTACCTTATCTTACTGCAAGCAAAAGGGTATTCGTTAAATGATGTGATCAGGATCTTAAAAGACAGACATAATAAATAAATGCTATATAATGAAAGTGTTATTATTGAAGAAATAATATATATTGCATACACGAAACAAAGCTTTATAATATCTAACTAACACGAACTAACATTTATGAAACAATTATTATTTGTAGCGTTTTTATTTATAACAATAACATCTACTGCACAAACAACATCAACTACACCTACTAATGATGATGCTATAAACTTTATTAATAAGGTTCTTTCAAATAATTATTGGTTGTTAAAAGATAATTCTTATCCTGTTAAAACAATTACTGTTTCTCTTCAGGATTGCCACTTAATTGTAAAAGAAGCGAAACCGTTTACGGGTAGCCCGGATTTTTCAACAACAACAACTATTGATTTAACTCAATGCAAAGTTACCAAAACGCTTTGTAGTAAATCGTCTGATATTCCAACCTGTGATAGCATGTCTCTAATAACTAATATGGGAGATAATGGAATAACCATGGTAAAAAGTTACAATCATAAGACAGTAGCGCCCGAAAATGAATCGCAATTTAAATTTATATTATTAGGTAATTATGTAGTAAAAGAAAATAATTATCAGGCGCGTATAGAAAGAGCACTTGAATTCCTTGCGAGTTCATGTAATGGTAGCGGGACACCAAAAGATAATAACGATAAATTTTAGAAATTAAACTTATCTCTGCTTTAGCGAACAACTTCACCTACTAAAAATACGCTGCCGCAAACGATGATCAACTCATCCTTTGCGGCTTTTTCTTTCGCAGCTTTTACTGCATCATTTACATTATCGAAACTATTGCCGATCAAACCTTGCAAAGCTGCCTTATCTTTTAGTTCAGTAGCATTCATTGCTCTTGGGATATGCGCATTACTAAAATAGTAATGTGCTTCTTTAGGAAGCAATGTTAATACCTTATCGATGTCCTTGTCTTTTACCATGCCTAGCACAAAGTGTACTTTTTCATTCGGTGTTTTGTAATTGGCTATTTGTGATAACACTTGTTTAATACCATCTTCATTGTGCGCTACATCTAATGCTATTGTTGGTTCTTCCTGTATCACGTCCCATCTTCCGTATAAACCCGTTAGCTCTTTAACGTGTGATAGGGCATGTTTTTCTACCGTATCTGGAATGTTAAAACCATTTTCTGTCAGAATGCCTTCTGCACATAGAACTGCACATAGATTTTTTGTTTGATAGAATCCGTTCAGATCAAGTGTAAATGATTCTGTTACGTTTTCTTTGATGTCCGTTATATCACAATGCAGTTCTTTTGTTGTTAGTATAATATTGGCGACAGCAAATTTTTCCTGTGCAAAATAAATCGGAGCGTTGCATTCTGTTGCTTTTGCAAGAAAGATAGGTTTTGTAATAGCAGTATACTCTCCAATTACAACGGGTGTATTGGGTTTGATGATGCCAGCTTTTTCGAAAGCGATCAATTCGAGTGTATCGCCCAGGATATTCATGTGGTCGTATCCGATATTTGTAATAACAGATACTATTGGCATAATAATATTAGTGCTGTCCAGTCTGCCACCTAACCCTGTTTCAATAATAGCGATGTCTACTTTTTCTTTAGCAAAGTAATCAAAAGCCATCACCATGGTTAGTTCAAAAAAAGAAGGCTCAATTTCTTCGGATATCTTTTTTGTTTTTGCTACAAAATCAACAATAAAATCCTGTTTGATCATTTCGCCATTGATCTTTATTCTTTCCCTGAAATCCTGTAAATGTGGAGATGTATATAATCCTGTTTTATAACCTGCCTTTTGCAAAATAGCCGCGAGCATATGGCTGGTAGAACCTTTACCATTGGTTCCTGCAACGTGAACGCTTTTAAACTTTGTATGGGGATTATCTAATGCCGTACATAAAGCAATGGTGTTGTGCAGATCTGTTTTATAAGCCGCTGCGCCAATCCTGCTATACATCGGGAGTTGTGCGTATAAGTAGTTGAGCGTTTCTTCGTAAGTCATTGCTGCAAAGATAAAACCCAATAAACTTCTTATCGAATTTTATTGGGTTTGTTATAATGGATGGGTTAGTATTTAATTTTGGACCTTAAAGTTAAGCAACACCGTTGATACTCCGCCATCATCGCTGGGAGGAAATTTTAATTCAGCGGCCTTACGTTTAGCGATACCTATAATATTTGCAGCTTGTGTTGTCGTTCCTTTGGATATTGTTGCACTTACAAATTTTCCATCAGCATCATAAGTAACATCTAAATATACTTTTGCATTTTGTGTGAAATCATCTTCAAACTTTAAATTACCCATATTGGTCGGCCTTGCGCCTCTTGTAACCGTAATACCCGATTTACCTTTAACATCATTACCATAACTATCAGGATTGCCTGACGGATCGCCGGCATCACCTTTACCACCGGGTGTATTACCCTGACTTGTAAAACCATTATCAACGGCGGCCCCATTGCCTTTTCCTTTGCCTGGACCATTGTACGTAAATAATGGTTTCTCAGGTTTAGGAGCCTGGTCAACAACCGGCATTGTGTTCTTCGGTTTGTTGCTTGTTTTAACTGGTGCTTTAATTATCGCTTTATGAATTTCTTTTTCCGGTTTGATAACCGGTGCTGCATCTTTTTCGGCATTGTCATCAGGATTTACATTGTCTTGCGCTGCATCACTTTTTGGCGCTGCTGCAGCTTGCTGTTCTTTCGGAGGTGTTTCAGGTGTTGGAGACATTTCTCCTTTGATCAATGGCTGGTCTTTACCAAAGCCATCACTATTATTTCCAAGATTAATTTCTATAAGATCTGTTGCAACTGCGGCGGTTGGTTGTGATGTTTTCCAGGTAATAAAAATAAATAACAACAAAAGGATGGCGCAAATGGCTACTGTATATGCAAAAGCTTTCCTGTTTTTTTCTGCTTCAAAATTTGCCGATGTAGTTGCGTTATGATGCATGGTAAAATTGTTCTATTAAAATTATAACTAAAAGATGAAATAGTATAATAAAATGCACAATACCTCTAGAAAATTTAACAAATAGCTAGCCTATATATTTATAGATTGAGTAGGGCAGTACCTTAAGTACCTGTGCAATGAACCACCATCTTTTGGTGATATACACTCTTCGCCTTTTATGTTTGATCGCTTGATAGATCTGCCTTGCTGCTTTTTCAACAGGCGCCACCCAAAAAATGCCATTGCCTTGTGCCATATCCGTATCCACAAAGCCGGGTTGTATATCAGTCAAATAAATAGGTAATTTTTGTTTATACATTTTGATAGATAACCCTTCCATATAACTGCTGACATAAGCTTTGCTGGCGTTATAAGCCGGTGTTAAACTATTGCCGCGAATACTGGCAATGGAAGAAGTTACAGCGATCTGCCCTTTCTTTTGTTGTAAGAAATAATTCAATCCGAAATTAATGATCTCTACAAACCCATTCACATTGACCAATGTTGTTTGCTTTTCTATTTCCCATCGCAAAGATGAAAAAAGTTGTGCATAACCACTGTTGTAAATTAATAGATCAAGTCCGCCTAGTTTTTGTATAAGATTATCAACGTGTTTCGTATTCTCATTTCCTGTTACATCAAAGCATTCTGTAATAATATTATTGGGGAATTGTTGTTGTAAAGAATCTAATAATTCTTGTCTGCGACCTGATATGCCGACATTACAGCCTTGCCTGGCATATATTTTAGCCAGTTCTTCTCCAATGCCTGATGTAGCGCCGATTATAATTACTTTGTATGCCATTATTTTATGTGATTTCTTTCGCCAAATAATAAACTGCCGATGCGTACCATTGTTGAGCCCTCTTCAATTGCGATGGTGTAATCGCTGCTCATGCCCATGCTTATAATTGGTGATCGCATTTTTATTTTGACAGATAGTTTTTTTAAATGATTGAATTCCGTTCGTATTAAATTTTTATCCTTGCTAAAAGATGCCATACCCATCAAACCTGCAATTGATATATTATTTAAAGGTTCTATTGTTAATTGATGAAGCAATTCATCTAATTCCTTTTCATCTAAGCCAAATTTTGTTTCTTCTTTAGCAATGTAGATCTGTAAAAGGCAATTGATGGTTCTGTTGTTTTTTGCGGCCTGCTTATTTATTTCTTTTAATAAACTTAAACTATCCACTCCATGGATCAAGTGGACGAACGGTGCAATGAATTTTACTTTGTTGCTTTGCAGATGCCCGATAAAATGCCAATGAATATCTTTAGGGAGTTGAGCTTCTTTATCGATTAATTCCTGTACATAATTCTCGCCAAAATCACGTTGGCCAAGATCGTATAATACCTGAATATCTTCACTGGGTTTTGTTTTTGAGACAGCAATCAATGTAGTCTTTGCGCCAAGTTCTTTAATTATTTCCTTGTATTTTTCTTTATTAACCATATTATAAATACAATTGGATAGAACCGCAGATTTTTATGATTATCAAGATCAAATCATGATAAATTCATAAAAATCATGAAGATCTGCGTTCTATCAATCAAACAAAATATTATTTTAGTATTGATCTGCTAATTACAATGCGTTGTACTTCACTGGTGCCTTCATATATCTGAGTGATCTTAGCATCACGCATCATTCGTTCAACATGATATTCTTTAACAAAGCCGTAACCGCCATGAATTTGTACTGCTTCTGTTGTAACCCACATGGCAGTTTCAGATGCATATACTTTTGCGATGGAGCTGCTAACTGTATAATCTAGGTGCTGGTCTTTTTCCCAGGCAGCTTTTAAGCAGAGTAGTCGGGCAGCTTCAATTTTAGTGGCCATATCAGCCAGTTTAAATTGTATGATCTGGTGATTCATGATCTCTTTACCAAAAGATTTTCGTTGTTTGCTATAAGCCAATGCTCTTTCGTATGCGCCACTGGCAATACCTAAAGCTTGGGATGCAATACCAATGCGGCCGCCGGCTAATGTTCTCATCGCGAATGTAAAACCAAAGCCGTCGCCGCCGAGCATATTTTCTTTTGGTACTTTTACATCAGTGAAATTAATAGAGTGTGTATCGCTACCGCGGATGCCCATTTTATTTTCTTTGGCACCAACAGTTATACCCGGTGTATTTTTTTCTACAATAAAAGCATCAATACCATGACTCCCTTTACTTATATCTGTTTGTGCCATTACCAGATAAATACTAGCGCTATTGCCATTCGTTATCCAGTTCTTTGTTCCGTTTAATAAAAAATGATCGCCTTTATCTTCTGCGATCGTGTGTTGAGAA
>JABDBG010000051.1 GCA_013288745.1 Bacteroidota bacterium | reverse complement strand
CATGGAATTGTTTTTAAATTATTAGTTATAAAATTATTATAGTTTTTCTAAATCACCTAATTGTTTGTTTTCAGGGGCAGATGTAGCGGGCGTTTTCCAGACTTCCCCGCTGATCGTTATAAATTTTGTTGCTTTATTATTGTAAGTAATCGTAATCGTTTTACTGAAAATACCCACTGATGCTGCATTGTAGCCTACCGTAATGATCGTTGTTTTACCGGGTGCTATAGCTTTATCTTTTTCCCATTCCGGTGTAGTGCAACCGCAGCTGGCCTGTACATTTAAGATCCTTAACGAATCTGTTCCGTTGTTTGTTATATTAAAAATATGTTTTACGGGTCTGCCTTGTGGTATCTTCCCGAAATCAAATGTCTTTTCCTGAAGTGTTAAAAGATTTCGATTAAGACTATCAATCGTTTGTGCCTTTGCCGTAACTAACAAGATACTAACTATTATAAAAAATTGCAATATTTTATTCATTAATAGCAATATTTTTTATTTTCTTTTCCAAAGATACAAAAACGACCAAAATCGTTGTAAATTGTTATTGGGTTGTGATTTATTTAACAATCATCCTTACTAATAATTTACTTTTGCTTTTATGGATACTGTTTTTACTGATGATGCTGCCTTGCAAGAAAAACTAAGCTTCGATAAATTCAGGCAGCAGGTATTACGTGATTATAGCTTTGCCTGTGAAAGCAGGGAAACAAGTCTTATCGGCAGAAAGGAAGTTTTGACGGGCAAGGCAAAATTTGGCATTTTTGGTGATGGAAAAGAAGTAGCACAGGTTGCCATGGCCAGGTTTTTTAAACCGGGCGATTACCGTGCAGGCTACTACCGCGATCAGACTTTCATGTTCGCCAGTGGTCTGGCTACTGTTGAACAGTACTTTTCTCAATTATTTTCCGATACAGATATTAATAACGATCCTTTTAGCGCAGGCAGACAAATGAATGCGCATTTCGCTACCCGTACGGTAGATGAAAATGGCGAGTGGCTGGATCTTGCCAATAGAAAAAACAGCACCAGCGATATGGCACCAACAGCATCACAGATGCCAAGGGCTGTTGGTTTGGCAACTGCATCGAAACATTTTAGAAATATCCCCGAATTAAAAGAATTCACCCATCTTAGCAATAACGGAAATGAGATCTGTTTCTGTACTATCGGCGATGCGTCAACAAGTGAGGGCCATTTTTTTGAAGCTGTAAATGCAGTGGGTGTAATGCAGGTACCCCTTGCCATTTTTATATGGGATGACGGATACGGTATTTCTGTTCCAACAAAATATCAAACCACAAAAGGATCGATCTCCGCAGCCTTAAAAGGTTTTCAAAAAAAACCTGATACAAATGGCGTTGATATTTACCAACTAAAAGGATGGGATTATGCCGGCATGTGTGAAGTAATGGAACCCGCTTTGCAAAAAGTAAGGGACACCCATATCCCTGCGATCTTTCATATACAAGAATTAACGCAGCCACAGGGACACTCAACTTCGGGTAGTCATGAACGTTATAAAACACCTGAACGCTTAAGGTGGGAACGGGAATGGGATGCTATGAAACAAATGAAAATTTGGATGCTGGCAAATGAATTAGCAACAGAAGAAGAATTATATACCATAGAGATCGCCGCTAAAAATTCTGTAAAAGAAAGTAAACAAAGAGCCTGGGAAAAATATATTACGCCGCTAAAGGCTTTGGTAACAAAGGCAGTTGATCTGTTGAACGGATTGTCATCAGATGACCCAACGATAAAAACATTGATCCATGATCTTGCCATTATAAAAGAACCAATGCGCAGGGATGTGATGAAAACTTTAGCTACCGTACTCGATATTGTTGGCAATGATCCTGCGGCAGCATCAATAAAAGAATACTACAAAGAGCTGGGCATTAAAAATGCACAGATATATAATTCTTTATTATACAATGAGGGACCGAAATCTGCTTTAAAAGTTCAGGTGATCAATCCTTATTATGAAGAAGATGCTAAAGTTGTGAATGGCTACGAAGTATTGAATCATTATTTCGATGAATTGTTCTCTACTAATAAAAAGGTAATTGCTTTTGGAGAAGACCTTGGTTTTATCGGTGATGTAAACCAGGGCTTCAGTGGCTTACAGGAAAAGCATGGCGATCAACGCATATTTGATACCGGTATTCGTGAATTAACCATTATGGGCCAGGGTATAGGTTTAGCACTAAGAGGATTAAGGCCAATTGCCGAAATACAATACTTAGATTATTTATTGTACGGATTGCAGCCATTGAGTGATGATGTTGCAACTATCCATTACAGAACGGCGGGCATCCAAAGTTGCCCGATGATCGTTCGCACAAGAGGCCATCGTTTAGAAGGTATCTGGCACAGCGGTTCGCCAATGGGCATGATCATTAATTCTTTACGTGGTTTGTATGTTTGCGTACCGCGAAATATGGTGCAGGCTGCCGGGATGTACAATACTTTATTATTAGGAAACGATCCTGCGATAGTAATAGAATGTTTGAATGGCTACCGTTTAAAAGAAAAAATGCCTTCGAATTTGCTCGCTTACACGATACCGTTAGGTATCCCTGAAATAATAAAAGAAGGTACGGATATGACCATCGTTTCGTATGGTTCGACCTTACGTATTGTAATGGAAGCCGCAGAAATTTTGGATAAATCCGGTATTCATTGTGAAGTAATAGATGTACAAACATTATTGCCATTTGATATTCATCATCAAATTGTAGCGTCTTTAAAAAAGACCAATCGTATTCTTTTTGTGGATGAAGATGTACCGGGCGGAGCCGCTGCATATATGTTCAACAAGGTAATGGAAGAACAAAAAGGCTACAAACATTTAGATATATCTCCAAGAACGCTCACTGCACAAGCACACAGGCCAAGCTACGGAAGTGACGGCGATTATTTCAGCAAGCCAAATGTTGAAGATGTGCTTAGAGTAATAAAAGAAATGATGGCAGAATAGCTGTTATTTACAATGCCTGTAGTATGAATTTAACGCTCTATCAAATTGATGCTTTTACTAAGAAGTTATTCGGTGGAAATCCTGCTGCAGTTGTTCCATTAAAAAAATGGCTTGATGATGAACTAATGCAAAAGCTTGCATTGGAAAATAATTTATCTGAAACCGTTTTTTTTGTGCCATCAAAATCAAAAGAAGCGGATTACGATATCCGTTGGTTCACGCCACAAATAGAAATTAATTTATGTGGACACGCAACATTGGCAAGCGCTTATGTTTTGTTTGAAATATTGAGCCATCCAAAAGAAGAAATAATTTTCAGTTCTAAAAGTGGGTTGTTAAAGATCAAAAAAGATATAACGGCTTCGAAGGAATTTAAAGCCTTCATGGATTTTCCTTCCTGGAAACCCGAAAGATTGGATATTGATACAGAACAAATATCAGCCATATTGGGTGGCTTAGAAATTGTTGCTATATATCAAAACCGTGATGTACTGGTTGAGTTATTAAATGAAGAAGCGGTGAAAAATTGCCAGCCTGATTTTGGGCTGATGAAAAGATTCACCGACAAAATGATCATTACTGCTCCCGGAAAAAAAGTTGATTTTGTTTCAAGATTTTTTGCGCCGGGCGTAGGGATCAATGAAGATCCTGTAACAGGTTCGGCCCATTCTCAATTAATTCCTTTCTGGTCGGAAAAACTGGGACAGAAAAAACTACACGCTTTACAGTTATCCGCCAGGGGCGGCGAAATTTGGGGCGAACAGGCGGGCGAAAGAGTTTTAATGGGTGGCAATGCCGTTTATTATATGAAAGGAGAATTTGTGATTTAATTTTTTTAAATTTGCAGTTCTATCAAATTGCCCGATAGTATAATGGTAGTATAGCAGATTCTGATTCTGTTTGTCTTGGTTCGAATCCAGGTCGGGTAACAAAAGTATTTCTTAAAATCCGATTGACGCCTCGATCATCTCTCCATTAAATTTTCCCCCGTTAAAAATACTGGTGGTTGGATAGTTCAAATATTCCTGGTTCACATATTCTGCTTTCAACATAACATTTTTTGTGGCAAACCAACCTACTGAAGCTACTTCACGATTAATCGTTACATCTTTTGGGTTGTTTGCAATAGTCGACGTTACGGTATTATACCGAACACCGATCCAAAAATTTTCTCTATTTCTTGGAAATCTATAGATCAGATCGGCTGCATATTGAGTGGCCTGGCGCATAGTCTTTTCTGAAATTGTCCTGCCTTGCGCATTTTCTATCGTACCAAAAAATTCCAATCCCTTATATTTTATAAACGGGTTTATCATGAATGTTTTTACTTCTTCGCTAAAACCGGGATTGTACCTTCCTGAAAAAGCGCTGTAATCAACTTCATTTGAGATGGTTGTTCCGTTAGCTACATTCTGGTTTTCCATAACGTAGAAATAATGAGATCCTGTTCTATCGCCGCCAAATAAAGTATTACTACTAGCGCTTGGATCTATATAAAACGAACCCGTTAACCTTACACGCAAATTATTAGTGACTTGTTTATCATAACCAAGCTTGCCATGAAATGCCGCTGCATAACGATTTACTTTTCCAGTGGAAGAATCAATTTTTGTTGGTGCAACAACTGTTGGATTTAATTCTCCGTTGGTTACGCCTCCCATTGCAAACAATCCTGATTTGTGGTGATAATAAATTTCTCCGCCAATTTCTGTAGCGAATTCGTCCATAATATAATTTTCTACGAAAGGATTGTAAATAGTATTTCCTCCATCCGTTCTACGATAGTGTTGATCACCATAATCCACATCGAACTGCCCAACCTTAATTGTAACATTATTCATGATATGGTTAATTAAATTGCTATTAAGAAAAAGTAATTTATCAAATTGAATATAGCCACCTTTTACCCAGGTATCTTCATGATGCCTTGATGCTAAATAAGTAGTCAGGTTAACACGTATACCATCTGCTAATTGCGCATCAATATTTAAATTGGCCATTGCCAGATCAAATCCATTTGTAAGCGGGATAAGGCTATTTACATTGCCGGCAAAGCCTGGTTGTGTAGACGGAGCTGCTGTGTTCTGATCTCTCAGCATCTGGAAACTCTGTTCAAAATTTCCTCCAACTTTTACTTTTATTCCTTCGAATTGTGTGGTATCGCCCTTTGTTGTTTCGAAAACATTTATGCCACGTTGATCGTTGGGACGGAAATATTGCATAGCTCTTTTTTGCGCCATCGCAGAAAAACTACTGATCAACATTGTTATTATAACAAGCGGGCGAAACAAAGCGAATGGAGTTTTCATGTTTTTTATTTACTTGATGTAAAATTTTTATTTTATTAATTATCTATTGTGAAGTTTGTTTTAAAATTTATTGTGATCTCGTTTCCTGTCTTTAATGTTCCGAAAAGTGCAGTAGGTGGATCGATATTATAATCGCTCATTTTAATTGCCTGCGATCCTTCTACGGTAAATTTTCCTTCTTCTTGCATTGATATTTTTACTTTCATATCAACAGTTTTTGTTATGCCCGCAATTGTAAGGTTGCCTTTTGCTGTAACCGTTTTTTCATTTGCACTGGTTTGTATCGCTTTGACAGGAACATTTAATGCGAAAATAATTTCGGGGTTTGCGTCTGCCTTTAATGCTTTGTATGTTTTGTTATTCATCGCCGATCCCATATCGCTTTGAATAGAATGCACATCCATTTTTATATTGACCGCAACTAACTCAAAGCTTCCATTATTCCAATTCGCAATACCATTACCAGATACGGTTGTAACTTTTTCATCCCAGCTATGAAGATTGGATGTTCCGTTAATAGTAACTGTATAATCTTTGGAAAGGGTATACGTGTTTTTTGTAGTGGTAGCGCTTATAAAAAGAATGCAAACCGCAAATAAGAAATATTTGAACTGTGTCATGATATTGTTTTAATTTTTTACGGATTAAGTTTTTCAAAAATTAATCCCGCCACGATAGCCTGCACTAATGCCAAAACAAACCATGTTGAAACAATTTCTAGAGACACGCTCATTGCACTATAAATAAGCCACATCATTGGAAAAGTGGCAACGATGACATAGATCAATCCGAACTCAATGCCCTTGGTAATAAATGATCCGGTGAGTGCGCCTTTAAATCTTGACCAAAACCAAGACAGCGCTAAACTTATTACAAAGGGATGGATATAATAAAATAGTATCCTGTCAGATTCTGCATCAAAAGCCGGATCAAAATATTGCATGGCAACATTTGGGAAAAAATAACTGGTAAGGTACAGTCCCGAAATGCTAAGGATCAAAAAAATTGCACCTACGATTAAACCCGGTATGATTATTTTTTTCATGATGATTATTTTAACTCGTCAGTATTACTTTTAAGGCTTTTTCTTTTGCTGCATGTTCAAACGTATCATACGCTTCGATGATCTGATCTAATTTAAAACGATGCGTAATTAATTTTTTGGGGTCTAGCTTTTTCGATTGAACCGTTTTAAAAAGCATCGGCGTTGTAACAGTATCAACCAAACGTGTGGTGATAGTAATATTTCTGGACCATAAAGTCTCCATGTGGAGCGTAACACTCTTTCCATGAACGCCTATGTTTGCAATGTGACCGCCAACACCAACGATCGCTTCGCACATTTCAAAAGTTGCGGGTAAACCAACGGCTTCGATAGCCGTGTCAACACCTTTTCCATTAGTAAGGCTCATCAATTTTTCAACAACATTTTCCGTTGCACTATTGATAGTATGTGTTGCGCCAAAAGTTGTTGCAACATTTAAGCGGTTAACATCAATATCTATCATAATGATTTCTGCAGGTGTATAAAACTGCGCCGTTAATAATGCGGCAATACCTATCGGTCCGGCACCTACAATCGCTACCACATCGCCCGGTTTAACCTGTCCGTTTAAAACACCACATTCGAAACCTGTTGGTAAAATATCACTTAACATAACTAGCGCTTCTTCATCTGCTCCTTCGGGAATATGGTATAAACTATTATCGGCATAAGGTATTCTTACATATTCAGCCTGTGTGCCATCGATCATGTAGCCCAATATCCATCCACCTTTTTCACAATGAGAATACATGCCTTTTTTGCAATACTCACATTTCCCGCAAGAAGTGATACACGAGATTATAACATGGTCGCCTTTTTTAAAATTGCTAACAGCACTGCCAACTTCTTCTATTATTCCTACACCTTCGTGCCCAATAATTCTACCATCGGTAACTTCAGGGAGATCTCCTTTCATAATATGCAGATCTGTTCCGCATATTGTTGTTTTCGAGATCTTTATTATCGCATCAGTAGATTCTTTGATCGTCGGTTTGGGTTTTTCTTCCCAGGATTTTTTACCCGGCCCGTGGTAGACTAATGCTTTCATTTTCTTGCAGATTTATTTGTTGGAAAAAGATGAACAGTAAAATTGCCACTATTTATTGTTACATAAAATGACATGAAGCAATATCAAGCATGATTGAAATCATGTTATGCCTGATATAATTAACGTACACTAAATTTAATCGGTTGTAGAACCTGGGGTGGTGGCAGTTTTTGTTTACACAAAAATTCTAGTAATCAGAATAGCAAGTACATATTGGAGCGGTCACCTGCTTGAGAATGTGAATAATGTAACTTTTTTATAAAGTTGTATAAGGATTGGATTTATAGAACAGATATAATACGCTTAGATAATGCTGCTTACTGTTTCATATTTATATACAACCGGCATTTCAACAGTAAACTTAGATCCTTTATTTTTTCCTTCGCTCTCCACAAATATTTTTCCTTTATGCGCTTCAACAAATAGTTTAACAATAAATAATCCAAGGCCGCTGGATGTTTCTTCACCTGTAGGTTTTGAGCTTAATTTTGAAAAGCTTTCAAAAATGTTTTTCTTGTCTTCTTTTGTAAAACCAAGTCCCTGGTCTATAACTTCTATAATAGCTTTTTCATCTACCTGTTTGATCCTTACAGAAATATCTTTGTTTTTTGCAGAGTATTTAATAGCATTGTTTAATAGATTATCTATTATTTCAACCAGTTTGGTTTCATCTGCATATACTGTAGGGTGATCCTCTACATATATTTCCATAGCTTGATTTTTGGCTTTGGCCAATATTTGATTCGCATCTACAACCTTCTGTACAATAGATACCAAATTCAATTCACTAAAACGAAGCTTGATCTGATTTGCCTCTAAAGCTGCTGATTCTAACAATTCATTAATTGTTTTTGTCATTTTCATGGCTGCTTTTTTTATATAGCTGCTCATCTCAATAACGGCGGTATGGTTTCTTTTTTCTTCCTTGATCAGATCTATCCATAAAGGAATGGTCGTTAACGGATTTCGCAGATCATGTACTGCGATATTTAATAATTGATTTTGTTGTTCTGTCGCAAGTTTTGTTGCTAACCTAAATTCAATTTGATTGACCAAAATTTCTGCCAGATCATGTAACACTTCTTTTTGCGATTCTTCAAATTGTCTTGGTTTTCTATCCACAATGCACAAGGTTCCAATATTGTATCCTCCTTTTACTTTAAGTGGTGCGGCGGCATAAAACCGTAAACCGCATTGACCGGATACATACGGGTTTGTTGCTGTTACAGAATCATTAATAGCATCTTCCATTAAATAAATATCATCGGATTGAATAGCAAGTGAACATAAACCAAGATTCCTATCTATTTGCGCAATGTCTATCCCGAAACGGGATTTAAACCATATTCTATCCGTATCAACCAGGCTGATCATTGCTATAGGAACATTGAAAAGCTTCGCAGCAAGTTTAGTGATGCGGTCAAAACTTGGGTTAGGCGGCGTATCCAGAATATCATACTTTCTTAGGGCATGCATTCGCATTTCTTCAAATTCTACAGTATGATCTTGCTGTATCATTTTTTACTTTTTTATGGGTCCGATAGTGTTGTTAACGAATAAATAATAGAGCTTGCTGACAAACTATTAATAGGTACAGAATATATTACTCTATAATTAAATTAGGACCGAGGTGTATTATAAGATTTACTCCAATTCCTACTTGCGAACAGGCAACTAAAGATACGTGCAGGGCATTCTTTAAATGTTACATAACTTTCTAAAATTGTTACATTATTTACTGATTTTAAAGTAAGGTACCATAAAAAACCGACCGCCAGCGCAGGGCGGTAAGGATTATAAAGAAATGATAATATTTACTCTTCTTCGTACCCGCTTTTAATAACTGTTGAAACCATTTTGAATTGTTCTTTTGCATTAAAACAGTGCACAGTGTGAGCAGGTATTATGATACCATTCCCTTTTTTAAGCATAAACTCCTTTTTGTCAATAATAACTTCGGCGGCACCATCTATAATTTGGATGTAAATATCGAAAGGAGATGTCTTTTCTTCTAATTCTTCGCCAATCGCGAATGAAGAAACGGTAACGTTACCTGTCGTTTTTTTAAGGATGGTTTTACTCACCACTGCATTGCTCATATATTCGATTATCTCAACGATGATATGTATTTTAGATTTTTCTAATTCTGACCCAGCCGCATTGTTCTCTTTTTTCATCATATTTCAAATTTAAGGCATTCTGTAAGATCTGTACAAATAACAAAATAAGTGTTACACAATTGTATAAAGTTTTTACATCTTTCACACGTCTTCCAGTGTATTTCGCTTTTTGTCTTTTAGGGATTTAAAAAATGATGGCGTTAAGCCTGTTATTTTTTTAAATTGATTGGAAAGATGCGCCACACTGCTGTAATGGAGCTTGTACGCTATTTCAGTAAGATTAAGCTCGTCATAGATGATCAGTTCTTTTACTCTTTCGATTTTATGCAACATAATAAAATGCTCTATCGTCGTTGCTTCTGTTTCGGAAAAGAGATTGGACAAATAGGTGTAATCGTAATTCAATTTTTTACTCAAATAATCGGAAAAATTTGTTTTAGGTAATTCATCAGCATAATGAACCATTTCTATAATTACATTTTTTATTTGTTCTATCAGTATCGCCTTTTTATCTTCCATTAATTCAAGACCTGATTTTAGCAACGCCTTTTTTAATTGCTCTCTTTGTTGCTGCGTAATATTTTTAGTCAGTTCCACTTCGCCCAAATTCACAATTGTATATGGCAATCCTAACTCCTTTAGTTTTTCTTTAACTATCATTTTACAGCGAATGCTGACCATATATTTAATGTATAGCTTCAATTTTTTTGCTTAAATGCATAATGCAACCCCTGTAAGGTAGACTTATTAAACTACGGCGGTCTATTTATATTCTTTACTTCAATATTTGGACCATTTTATTGAGTAGTAACCCGTTGTTGATTTCCCTCTCAACAACTACCTTTGCCAAAATTCAAGAATAAATGCTGCAGATAAATTTCATCAGGCAAAATATAGACTTAGTAAAAGAACGATTGAGTGTAAAGAATTTTGGCGACTTGTCATTGGTTGATAAAGTTGTGGATCTGGATGAAAAGGTTCGTAAACTAAAAGCCGAATCAGAAACTTTACAAGCCCAAATGAATGCTGCCAGCAAAGAGATTGGTATGCTGATGGGTAAAGGTGATAAGGACGCAGCTGAAAAAAAGAAACAGGAAGTTGCACAGGAAAAAATAAGCATTCAACAATTAAGCGAGCAATTAGCCGCGGCAGAAAAAACTTTGCACGACGAAATTGTAAAGCTTCCAAATCTTCCGCATATCTCCGTTCCGAAAGGAAAAACACCTGAAGAAAATGTAGTGGTAAGAGAAGGTGGTAAAAAACCAACACTTCCTGCGACCGCAGTACCACATTGGGATCTTATAAAAAAATACGACCTGGTAGATTTTGAAACCGGTGCAAAAATTACCGGAAGCGGCTTTCCTTTATATAAGGGCAAGGGCGCTAAATTACAAAGAGCGCTTATTCAATATTTTTTAGATTATAATACTGCTGCGGGTTATACAGAATATTTACCGCCTTTAATGGTAAATGAAGCAACAGCTTATGGTACCGGCCAATTGCCTGATAAAGAAGGGCAGATGTACCATGTTACCGAAGATGGCTTTTATTTAATTCCAACGGCCGAAGTTCCTGTTACAAATATTTACAGAGATGAGATCGTAAAGGAAACGGATCTGCCAATAAAAATGACGGCATACACTCCTTGCTTTAGAAGAGAAGCAGGAAGCTTTGGTAAAGATGTGCGCGGATTAAACAGGGTACATCAATTCGATAAGGTAGAAATTATACAACTGGTAAACCCTGATAACAATAGTTACGATGTATTGGAAAACATGGTGAACCATGTTGAAAAATTATTGAATTTTTTGGAATTGCCATACCGCATTCTTAAGTTATGTGGTGGTGATATGGGTTTTACTTCTGCATTAACTTACGATTTTGAAGTTTACAGTGCGGCGCAGGAACGTTGGTTAGAAGTAAGCTCTGTAAGCAATTTCGAAAACTTTCAAACCAATAGAATGAAGATCCGGTTTAAAGATGCTACAGGCAAAACACAATTATTACATTCATTAAATGGCTCTTCTCTGGCTTTGCCAAGAATTGTTGCTTGCTTATTAGAAAATAATCAAACGGAAAGCAGCATTGAACTACCTAAAGTTTTACATACTTATTTTGGATCCTCAAAAATCTAATACATGAAAAAGATCACAGTACTTATTGCACTAATTGTATTCATCGTGAGTTGCTCGCACAAAACAGCACCTACAACAGCTGTTGTTATTCCAAAACCGGATTCTCCTGAAGCCTTAGCAGGTAAAACTGTTTTTACTGCAAAATGTGGAACCTGTCATGATCTAAAAAATCCCGGCGATTATACTGCGCAAGAATGGGTTCCTATCGTAAAAGAAATGGGGCACAAAGCAAAGCTTAACGACACAGATAAAAACAATGTGTTGGCTTACGTGCAATCAAATGCCAGACAGAATTAATGTTTTCTATATGTCTTTTATTTAAACCCATGCATTTTTTTTATCAGGAAACGATTTAGTAAGATCATTATTAATCCTGCAAGCACCGGCAATATTGTAAAAAATAAAAAGAAAACCGATAAGGAATAAGTAGCAACGATCTTATCAATAAAACTTCCTGTTACACCGGATAAATAGTTGCCGATAAAATTGGCAATGAACCAAACACCGAACATCAAACCTACAATTTTCGGCGGTGATAATTTACTTACGTACGATAAGCCGACCGGCGATAAACAAAGCTCTCCCATGGTATGAAGAAGATAAGCAAGTATCAACCAGATCATACTTACAGATGCTGTTCTTGCTCCCTGAGAAACTCCGCTACTGCCATAAGCAAGCAATGCAAAACCTCCGCCTAATAAAATTAATCCGAGTGCAAATTTTATTGGGCCCGATGGATTGTATTTGCTTTCCCAGATCTTAGAAAACAAAGGTGCCAATGCAATGATGAAGAATGAATTTAAAATGCCGAACCAGGATGCAGGCACTTCCGAATTGGTTGCTTCAAATTCTCTGTATAACATCCAAACGATCAATATCCATATTAAAGTGAACCCTGTTCCTAAAAATAAATTAGAGGTTAAAATGCTTTTGTATGTTTTTTTAAAAAGATCAAAAAGTACGATCGTTAAAATGATCATTGGGGCAATCGTTA
>JABDBG010000050.1:554-12705 GCA_013288745.1 Bacteroidota bacterium | reverse complement strand
TTTAAAATACTTAGTTTAATGTTATCCCAAACTGAAAGTTTCCTCCTATTGTCGGGAGCTCGCTGTCGCCAAATCTAACAGGCATAGAAACCGCTGCAAACAGATTGCAAAATTTGCTTCTCATCACAACTTTATTTAAAACAGGTGTAAAGCCATAACGGCCCGAAGTTTCAAAAGCCAGGCGTGTTATCAGCGTAACCCCATGCTTAAATCTGAACATTGGACCCGGATCAAATAATAAATTACTCGTTTTAGTTTCACCATTGGTAGATTTTATTGTTGGCGTAAACTCATAACTGAAACCAAACTTATCACTGTATAAAACATTTATACCTACAGGAAAGCCAATAGCAAAACCATTGTTGAAATTCGAAAAATCGTTGGTAGTTACATTTTGATTAATAGTTACAATGGGTAGTATAAAACTAAAATAGCCAACCGATTTAGGATAAATAGTCTTAGGCGCCGTAGTAACAGGCACATCAATCTGCGCAAATGCTACCGAACCTAATGCAATAATTAACAGAGCGAGAATAATTCCTTTTTTAATATGCAAAAAAGTACCTGCGATTGTTTGATTTTGCGAAATCATTTTTGTGTTGGTCTGGTTGCTCATTTGTTTTGTTGTTTTGGTTTAAAATATCGTTATTCTATTAGGGGTTTACTTGTTGCAGTAAGTTATCCATAAAGTATTCATTGATGTAAGTCTTTACCAGCGAAGGATGCAGGTTCACTACTTCGCCAACAATTATGATGGCCGGGTTGCTGATGTTGGCGTATTGTGCTTTAAAGAAAATGTCGTTCACTTTTCCGATCACCATTTTTTCTTTGTCTGTAGTACCATCCTGTATAATGGCAACAGGTGTTTCGCCTTTGCCGTATTTCGAAAATATTTCCATAATGCTTTCGAGCTTACTCATGGCCATTA
Organism: Bacteroidota bacterium; assembly: GCA_013288745.1. Lineage (GTDB taxonomy): Bacteria > Bacteroidota > Bacteroidia > Chitinophagales > Chitinophagaceae > Ferruginibacter. The sequence continues at coordinate 11,777 of JABDBG010000050.1, read as the reverse complement.
GTATAACTACTGTTGCGCTTGATTGTGCCGCTAAATTAATATCGGCGGATATACTGCCCGATTGAGTGGTACCGGTGGTTACCCAAAAACTTTCATTGATACCGCGACAGGTAAGCGGTATCATTTGAGATGCCGGTACTGCTAGTGCACTTGATATGCCTGGGATCACTTCTACTTTGATACCATGACTTCTTGCTGTTTGAATTTCTTCCTGTGCCCTGCCAAATACAAATGGGTCTCCGCCTTTTAAACGCACCACATGGCCGTGAGAGAAAACATATTTAATAATTAAATTATTTATCTCTTTTTGCGAAAGTACATGGCAGCCATATCGCTTGCCAACAAACTGTACGATCGCTTTTTTAGAGGCATATTTCAATAAATCGTCATTTATAAGCGCATCATATAGAATAACATCGGCTTTTTCAATGGTTTTTATTGCTTTTAAAGTAATAAGATCGGGGTCTCCCGGACCGCCACCAACTAATGATAATAATTTATTATTTGATTGATTATTCATATTGTTAAATTAAATATGTGAATAATATTTTCAGACCAATGTTTAAACTTAAATAAAATTACGCTACTTTTATGATATAAACAATATTTTACTAGGTATAAAAATATTTTTATACTGTAAATAATTACATATATATTATTATTTTTAATAATTAATTAAAAAATTGAGACATGAAAGTAGTAGTAATAGGAAATGGGATGGTGGGTTACAAGTTTTGTGAAAAACTGATAGCTAAATCTTCAGCTGAAAAAGTAGAAATAGTGGTTTTTGGTGAAGAGATCCGCAGGGCATATGACCGTGTTCATTTAAGTGAATTCTTTTCGGGCAAATCTGCTGAAGATTTGTCCATGTCTTCCACAACATGGTACGAAGAAAATGGTGTCAAACTACATTTAGGTGATCCGGTTCAAAGTATCGACAGACCAACAAAAACAGTTCACTCATATAAAGGCATTACTGAAAACTATGATGTGCTTGTCTTGGCCACCGGCTCGGCTGCCTTTGTTCCGCCCATTCCGGGCGTAGATAAAGAAGGTGTGTTTATATATAGAACGATCGAAGACCTGGAGATGATGCAGGCTTATGCTAAAAAAGCAAAGAAGGGGGCAGTGATCGGTGGTGGCTTATTAGGATTGGAAGCTGCAAAAGCAATGTTGGATCTTGGCATTGCCGATACTACAGTAATAGAATTTGCACACAGGTTAATGCCGCGCCAGATCGATGATGCAGGCTCGGGCATACTGATCAACAAATTAGAAAAATTAGGATTGAAGATCTGCACCAATAAAAACACTTCTGAAATTTTAGGCGAGAATGCCATAACAGGCATGCAGTTTACAGACGATACAAAAATTGATGTAGACATGCTCGTGATCTCTGCGGGTATAAAACCAAGAGATGAACTAGCTAAATTATGTGGGTTGGAAGTCGGTCACCGCGGTGGAATTGTAGTGAATGAAAAATTACAAACAACAGATCATTCTATTTATGCTATTGGTGAATGCGCTTTATATAATGGTATGATTTACGGGCTTGTTGCACCCGGTTATGAAATGGCGGAAGTAGTTGCCAGTCATTTAGTAGAAGAAAATAAATCGTTTACAGGTTTTGATATGAGTACCAAATTAAAGCTGATCGGTATTGATGTCGCAAGCTTCGGTGATCCTTTTGTTGCATCGCATGAATGCAGAACGGTGGTATTTGAAGATACCATGAAAGGAATTTACAAACGCATCAATATTACTGACGACGGAAAATATTTATTAGGCGGCATATTGATCGGTGATGCGGAAGCATACAACATGTTATTACAGACGGCAAAAAATAAAATTGTATTGCCGCCAAATCCTGAAGACGTGATATTAGGCTCGAGAGGTGGAGAATCGGAAGGTGGTGCAGGCGTGTTGAGTCTGCCTGATGAAGCCATCGTATGCAGTTGTGAAAGTGTAACAAAGGCCGGCATCTGCACAGCAGTAGCAGAACAAGGTTGTGAAACAATTGATGCCATAAAAAAATGTACGAAGGCTGGAACAGGCTGTGGCGGCTGCGTGCCAATGGTGAAAGACCTGATGGTGCACACCATGAAGGCACAAGGCAAATACGTGCGCAATGTTTTGTGCGAACATTTTAATTACTCAAGACAGGAATTATTTGACCTGATAAAAATGCACCAGTTAAAATCATTTGATGCAGTATTGGATAAATTAGGAAAAGGGGACGGCTGTGAATTATGTAAACCTCCGGTAGTGTCAATCATCGCGAGTTTATTCAATGAAATGATCCTGGTAAAAGGAAATGATACCGCACAGGATAGCAACGATCGTTTTTTAGCTAACATACAAAAAGGCGGAACCTATTCTGTTGTTCCAAGAATTCCCGGAGGCGAGATCACACCGGATAAATTAATTGTGATCGGGTCTGTTGCAAAAAAATATAATCTCTATACAAAAATTACCGGCGGTCAGCGTATCGATCTGTTTGGTGCACACCTTAGTGATCTTCCTGCAATATGGGAAGAGCTCATCGATGCAGGTTTTGAAAGCGGGCATGCCTACGGAAAATCTTTGCGTACCGTAAAAAGTTGCGTAGGCAGTACCTGGTGCCGATTTGGGTTACACGACAGCGTTAGTTTCGCGATCCGTATTGAGGAACGTTACAGAGGATTGCGTTCTCCGCATAAATTAAAAGGTGGCGTAAGCGGTTGTATCCGCGAATGCGCAGAAGCGCAGAGCAAAGACTTCGGCATCATCGCCACGGAAAAAGGTTGGAATCTTTACGTATGCGGTAACGGTGGAAGTAAACCACAGCACGCCTTATTATTAGCAACTGATCTTGACAGCGATACCTGCATAAAATACATCGATCGTTTTTTAATGTTCTACATCCGTACGGCAGATCCTTTAACAAGAACCGCTACCTGGTTAAATAAAATGGATGGCGGTATCGACTATTTAAGAAACGTAATAGTGAATGACAGCTTAGGCATTAACGAACAATTAGAAGCTGATATGGATTCATTTGTTGAAAGCTACAAATGCGAGTGGAAAGAAGCGGTAGAAAATCCGAATATCAGAAAACGTTTCAGCCATTTTGTAAATGCACCGGAAGAGAAAGACCCTACTGTTGTGTTTGAAGGAATGCGCGATCAGAAGAAAGTAAAGGATTGGAAGTAGTCAATGAAGAATTAATAATCGAAAAAATTAATAGTATGACAGAAGAAAAAATAATCACCTGGCTTCCCGCCTGTAACACTCATGACGTCCCTGTTAACGGCGGCGTATGCGTAAAGTACCACGATCAGCAAATTGCTTTGTTTCATTTCTCCCGCAGAGGAGAATGGTATGCTACGCAGAATGAATGTCCGCACCGTAAGCAGATGGCTTTAAGCAGAGGCATGATCGGGTCTCAGGAAGGTGAGCCTAAAGTAGCTTGCCCGTTTCATAAAAAAACATTTTCTCTTGTTGATGGCCATTGCATTAATGATGAAGATGAGTGTAGTTTAACCACCTATCCGGTAAAAGTGGAGAATGACATGGTGTATATCGGATTTACAGAAGAAAACGGTCGAGATACCGAAGGAATACTTGCATAAAGTAAGCCCGCCAGGGTGCAACCTGAACGGGCTTGTAGTTTTAAATAAATGTGTTCACCTAAAACCAAACCAAAATTACATGAAAAACAAATTAATTTATGGAGGATTTTTTTTATTGCTCTGTACGACAATTAGTCTGCAATCCAAAGCACAGTTAATAGTATCTGGACAATTAAGAACCAGATCAGAATTTAGGGATGGTTATGGGGCGCCGCTACCAAAAGGAGCAGATCCGGCATCTTTTACTTCTCAGCGGACAAGGCTAATTTTTGGATACAATATGTATCGCCTAAAATTTGGGTTAACATTACAGGATGTAAGAGTATGGGGACAAGATGTTTCAACAATTAATAGAACAACCACTGCAAACAACAATGGTTTACAGCTTCACGAAGCATGGGCGGAAATATTATTGACGGATACCACATTGAAAAATGCGGCGCTAAGTTTAAAATTCGGTAGACAGGAATTAGTATATGATGATCAAAGATTACTAGGCAATCTTGATTGGTTGCAACAGGGAAGAAGTCATGACGCGGCAGTTTTAAAATTTGAAACAGATTCATGGAAATTTCATTTAGCAGGAGCCTACAATCAAAACCAGGAAAATTCTTCTGGTAGCATTTATAACAGTACACCTCCAGGTAATTACACGGCATCAACCAATGGCGGTGTAATGTATAAGAGTATGCAATTTTTATATGTAGGTAAAAAATTAAATAATGGGAGCGCCTCATTTTTGTTTTTTACCGATCAGTTTAGTAAACCGGATACAAGTTTAGCTAAACCATATCAAACAGGTGTATGGGCAAGAGCTACAACCGGCTTGTACCTCAATGATACGTTGGCGAAAAAATTAGCAGTAACTGCAAGTGCGTATTATCAATTTGGCAAAACGCCATTCGGGCAAGATATAAGCGCTATGTTATTAAGCGGCTCTATTCAATATATCATTAATAAAAAATTCTGCGTAGCTCCTGGCATTGATTACACAACCGGCGGAACAACAGGAACTACAACCAACACTTTTGACCCACTATACGGTACACCACACAAGTTCTGGGGAAATATGGATTATTTCTATGCCGCTAGCGGATTTGGTAAAGGAGGATTGGTAGATTATTATTTTAAAACAAAATATAAAGCGGCATCCGGTAAGTTTTGGGCGACAGCAGATATTCATCAATTCTCAAGCGCTGCCAAAGTCGGCAATTACGGTACTAAAGATTTTGGCCAGGAATTGGATCTTGTCGCTTCTTATAGTTTAACAAAAGCAATAGCTTTTGAAGGTGGCTACAGCCATTTCTGGAATACAGCTTTACTTACAACGCCAACGGTTAAAAATGTTCCTAATGCAAAGTCAGATGCCAACTGGGGATATTTAATGCTTATTATAAAACCAAGCTTCTTTAAATAAAATTCTTTGTTACTAATATAATTTATTAACAGTTAAAACATTTATTATGGAAAATTCAATCAATGCTTCGGGTCAGCTTACTAAATTAAAAATATTTAGTCTGCAAGGTGTACAAATGAAAACATTTCACATTACCTGGTTAATGTTCTTCGTTTGTTTTTTTGGATGGTTCGGTCTGGCACCGCTAATGCCAACGATACGTGGTGATTTGGGATTAACAAAAGGGCAGGTCGGAAACTTAATTATTGTTTCAGTTTCATCGACCATCATCGCAAGATTATTTATCGGAAAATTATGTGATACCTGGGGCCCGCGTAAAACAGCGATCCGTTTATTACTGGTTGGTGCTATTCCCGTTTTTTTAGTAGGATTATCTAAAGACTATATGACTTTCCTTTTGTTCCGCGGAGCGATCGGAATTATCGGTGCCTCATTCGTTATCACACAGTTTCATACATCAATGATGTTTGCACCGAATATTAAAGGAACGGCAAATGCTGTCACCGGTGGATGGGGAAATTTAGGGGGAGGCGTAACTAATATGGTAATGCCGTTGATCTTCGCAGCGATCGTTGGCTTCGGTTATACAAAACCCGAAGCGTGGCGCTATGCAATGATCGTTCCGGGTGTAATGATGCTGATCGTTGCTTATCTATATTACAAATACACAACAGATACACCACAGGGAAATTATGATCAGATAGGAAGGACAAAAGAAACAAGACAAAAAACAGACTGGAGCATTTTGGGAGACTGGAGGATCTGGGCATTGGTATTTGCTTACGCTATGTGTTTTGGTATGGAGTTAACTTTTGATAATGTAGCCTCATTACATTTTGTTGATACATTTAAATTAACACAATCAACAGCAGGTTTTTGGGCAGGTACATTTGGTTTCATGAATTTATTTGCACGTGCATTGGGTGGTATTACTTCCGATAAGGTCGGCAAAAAATTCGGTATACGTGGTAAAGGGCTTTTATTAGCAGGTATGTTGTTATTAGAAGGTATCGGCATTCTTTTATTTGCACACGCAGGTTCATTTGGAATGGCATTGGTAGCAATGTTCAGTTTTGCATTATTTCTTAAAATGGCCAATGGCGCTACTTATGGTATCGTTCCATTTGTTAATGAAAAAAATGTTGGGTTAGTAAGCGGTATAGTAGGGGCAGGCGGTAATCTGGGAGGTATGGCTTTTGGGTTTTTATTCAAATCATCTTCCATCACTTACGTGCAAGCCTTTACTTATATCGGATATATTGTAATGGCGGTTTCTGTTATTGTATTAATCACAAGATTTTATAAAGTAGAAAGTGTTGAAGAAATAGAAGCAGAGCCTAGCATTTTAATGGCATAAAATCTGTTGCTGATTTCTGATTGATGATTTCTGATTTTACTGTAATGTTTTTTATATCAGAAATCATCAATCAAAAATCGGAAATTCCATAATTCACAAAGTATTAAAAGTATCCACAATTATGCCTGAATCATTTAAAACAACTTGTTGCTACTGCGGTGTGGGTTGTGGTATAATTATACACAAAGACCGCAATAACAAACTGACTGTTGAAGGAGATCAAGATCATCCCGTCAACAAAGGAATGTTATGTAGCAAAGGCATGAATTTACATTATACGGTAATGGATACAAGCGATCGTTTGCTATATCCTGAAATGCGGTATAATAAAAATATGCCTAAACAAAGAGTATCCTGGGATCAGGCATTGGATAGGACGGTAGCAGTTTTTAAAACTTTGATAGAAAAATACGGTCCGGATTCTGTTGCTTTCTATGCATCCGGACAATGCTTAACGGAAGAATATTATGTTGTCAATAAATTAATAAAAGGATTTATCGGCAGCAATAATATTGATACCAATTCAAGATTATGTATGAGCAGTGCGGTTGCCGCATATAAAATGAGTTTGGGTGAAGACAGTGTACCTGTTAGTTATGAAGATATAGAATTGGCAGATTGCATTTTTGTTGCAGGCGCAAATCCTGCCTGGTGCCATCCCATCTTATGGAGAAGAGTAGAAGCCGCAAGAGCTAAAAATCCCAATTTAAAAATAATAGTCAGCGACCCCCGCAAAACACAAACCTGTGCATATGCTAATGTACACCTGCAATTAAGACCTGGAACTGATATTGTATTGCACCATGCCATTGGTCGCATATTAATCGAGAACGGCGATTTTGATCCCAACTTCGTTATCGATCACACAGAAGGTTTTGAGCAATACAGTCAGCAGGTGATGAAAAGAACAATTGCAGAAGCTGCAAAAATTTGCGATATAGATGAACAACTGATTCATGAGGCAGCTAAGTACATTGGCAATGCAAAAGGGTTTATAACAATGTGGACGATGGGCCTCAACCAAAGTGTGATCGGAGTACATAAAAATTTAAGTCTCATTAATCTTAATTTGATAACGGGGCAAATTGGTAAACCGGGGAGTGGCCCGTTCTCATTGACCGGTCAGCCAAACGCAATGGGTGGTAGAGAAGTTGGCGGACTGGCAAATATGTTACCCGCGCATAGAAATTTAGCGAATGAAGCAGATCGGGATTATGTGCAGGAATTCTGGGGCGGTAAAAAAATAGACGCAAAGCCGGGATACAGCGCCACTGAAATGTTTGAAGCATTGAATGATGGAAGATTAAAAGCGATATGGATAATAGGGACTAATCCATTGGTGAGTTTACCGGATGTGCGCATGGCAGAAGCAGGATTGAAGAAAGCAAAATTTGTAGTGATACAGGAAGTTAGCAATAGAGCAGAGACATTACAATATGCTGATGTGGTTTTACCTGCAGCATCGTGGATAGAGAAAGAAGGAACGATGACCAATGCGGAACGCCGCATAGCTTATATGTCGAAAGCAGTTGATGCACCGGGCGAAGCAAAGCCAGATGCCGAAATAATTTGCGCCTTTGCACAAAAGATGGGCTATCATGGATTTGATTTTAAAGATGCAGCGGCTATTTATGCAGAGCATTGTCGGTTAACAGAAGGAACAAATATTGATATTAGTGGATTGAGTTATGAGATACTAAAAGAAAAAAGAAGTGTTCAATGGCCATATCCTAAAAATGAAAAAGGTTTTGGAACAGAAAGATTATTTATTGATAAAAAATTTCACACTCCTTCCGAAAGAGCTATCATACATTCTTTTGATGATAGCAACCAATCAGAAAAATTAACGGCCGCGTTGCCATTGATATTAACTACGGGCCGTATCCGCGATCAATGGCACACAATGAGTAAGACTGGTAAAGTGAATAAACTCAATCAGCATATTGCCAACGCTTTTTTAGAGATCCATCCCGATGACGCGGCTAAACGGGCCATTAAGGAAAATGACCTTGTTGAAATATTTAACGGAAGAGGCAATGTTCGTGTAAAAGCAAAGTATTCTACCGATATAAAAAAAGGCGTAGTGTTTTTACCGATGCATTGGGGAAAGATCCTGAACAACGATCTCAATCGTGCAAATAATCTGACGAATAATCTGGTTGATCCGATCTCTAAAGAACCGGATTTTAAATTTTCAGCCGTTGAGGTAAAAAAATATATTAAGCCAAAGCAAAAAATATTGGTGATCGGTGCAGGCGCGGGTGCATTTGGTTTTGTAAAAAGCTATCGCGCATTGAACACGGAGGATGAGATAGAGATTTTCAGCAAAGAAAATTATCCTTTCTACAATCGTGTTATGTTACCCGATTATATTAGTGGTACTCAGCAATGGGCACAACTGGTAAAAATGAAAGATGAAGAAGAAAATGAATTTGATATCAAATTACATAGGGGGGTAAGTATCGATCATATTTACAGGGACAAAAAAGTAGTAGCCGATAGCAGAGGTGTATTACATGATTATGATGTATTGATCCTTGCCACAGGGAGTCGTGCTGCAGTGATAAAGGATGCGCCATTGATGAAAGGTTTGTTCACAATGCGTAATAAAAATGATGCAGATAATTTTATTCAACATATAGATAAAACAAAGGGCAAAGTATTAATAGTAGGAGGTGGCTTGCTGGGTATTGAACTGGCCGCATCTTTAAACGAAATAGGCGTTCAGTCATGTGTGCTGCAACGTTCTTCACGTTTAATGGACAGACAATTAGATGTATTAGGTTGCCAGTTATTGTTTGAAGAATTGACCGACAAAGGAATAGAAGTCTTATACAATGATGAAGTAGATCGGTTTTTAGGAAATAAATCAGTTACTGGTGTAAGGTTAAAAAGTGGTAGTGAAATAGAATGTCAGGCTATAGTAATGACGATCGGAACTGTGCCAAATATTGAGTTGGCGAAATCCTGCGGCATTGAATATAAGCGTGGTGTAATTGTAAACGATTATTTGTTAACGAATGATTCATCTATTTATGCAATAGGAGAGATCGCGGAATTTAAAGGGATGTTGTATGGCATTACAGCAGCAGCTGAACAACAAGCTGCAATTGTTGCAGGCCATTTAAATGGAGATATCTCACAATATTATCAAGGCTCTTTATTGATGAATATTTTGAAAATGCATGGAACTGATATTTGTTCGATCGGGTTGTCGGAGGTGCCTGCTAATGATGCTTCTTATGAAGAAGTTGTGTTTATTGACAAGGCAAAAAGGTATTATAAAAAATGTATCATTCACAATGACAAATTAGTCGGGGCCATCTTAATTGGTGATAAAACAGAGTTTTTAGAATTCAAAGACCTTATTCAAAATAAAATAGAATTATCTGAAAAAAGATTACAGCTATTACGTTCAGGTAAAAAAGCTGATCCTGTCATTGGTAAGTTGGTTTGTTCTTGCGGTAGCATTGGTGAAGGCAATATTTTAAATAAGATAAAAGAAGGTTGTACAGAATTAAAAACATTGTGTCAGGCATCCGGTGCAGGTTTAGGATGCGGAAGCTGCAGGCCTGAAGTGCAAACGATTTTGGATAAAGCCTTGTCAAAAGTAGAAGCGATAAAAGAAATGAAAGTAGCGATATAATAAAATTATTATGCAACAAACAAATTCTATCAGTTTCAATTTTACCGGAGGAATTATTTCTCCCGGTCATTTGAAAGAAATATTAGAAATAGCAACTGCTGCGAAAGTGTCGCATGTTTGTTTTGGTCTACGCCAGCAATTGGTAATGGAAGTTGGTGCAAAATATCTTACAGATTTTGAAAAAAAATGTAAAGAAAAAGAGATCCTCTTTTTTAAAACACAGAAAGAACAACAAAATATCGTAAGCTCTTATGCGGCTACAGATATATTTACCGGTGAAGGATGGTTGAAAGAAGGTGCCTATAAAGATGTGTTTGATTCATTTGACCATCAACCATTATTGAAAATAAATATCTGCGACAGTAATCAGCATCTGGTCCCATTATTTACCGGTCACCTGAATTGGATATCATCTCCATCACAACATTTTTGGTATTTATATATTCGTTTTCCAAGAACGCAAGTGATCTATCGCTGGCCCGAGTTAGTATACAGCAATGATATCGCACAGCTATCAAAACAAATAGAAAAATTAATTTTTGCACAACAGGCAATTTACTATAATAATGAAAAGGTTGATGGCTATACTCTGTTTCAACAAACTAAATCTTCGATTGACTATGTTGGTAAAGAAATAAACCATGAAATAATATTACCTGAGTTTGCTTTACCTTATTACGAAGGGTTTAATAAAATCGATAATAATTACTGGTTGGGCATTTATAGCAGAGATGAATTATTTGCAGTTCCTTTTTTGATCGATATCTGTAACCTGTGTATGGAAACAAAGATCGGGCAATTATATACTACCACCTGGAAAAGCCTTATCATTAAAGGTATTGAGACTAAACACAGAAAAATGTGGGATTTTATTTTAGGGAAATACCGGATCAACGTACGGCATGCTGCTAATGAATTGAATTGGCAAACAGAAGATAATAATGAAGATGGTTTAATCATTAAACGGCACGTCATCAGGCATTTTGACAAGGAAGATGTACGTACTGATGGATTGATATTTGCCGTTAAAACAAAACCGTCGTCCAGTATGTTTGCTTCTGTAATTATAAACAGGCAAGATGTACAAAATTCAAAGCGTTTGAAATCAAAGGATAGGTTTGATATTTTACATACCAAAGATTTTAATCCGAATTCTTCTGAACTGATCTTGTTTCGGGAAGGAGTTGAAAAA
>JABDBG010000050.1:0-544 GCA_013288745.1 Bacteroidota bacterium | reverse complement strand
ATCTCGTATCTCTTTGTAAATATTTTTATGATCAGGAAAGTATAGAAGATCTTTTACTTGATTATAGCAATGCGCAGGCGATACAAAAAAATACACTATATCAATCAAAATTAGTCTATCAATGCAAACACTGTTATACTATTTGTGAAGAAGATACTTGCCCTCTCTGTGATGCCCCTAAAGAAGACTTTATACAAATTTCTGAAAATACCCTTGGACAACCCACCGGCTAATTGAATTGTGATTCTGCCATGGCAACTTTTTTCGTTTCGGTATGATAACTATAAACAGTATAGGCATACAATTGTTTTGCTATTATCTTGGCTAAGTAACAAGCAATAAAAATAGGAACGAGTAATACATAGTTACCTACCAATCCACAAACTAAAAAAGTAGCGGTAAAGGGAGCATGTAAGCTTGCACTTAATACCGCTGCCATTCCAATCACCATAAAATTGATCGGAATGATATGAGTATTAAAATATTTATTAAATAAAAGCGCTACTACTAAACCTAAGAAAGCTCCAATAAACAATGCCGGTGC
>JABDBG010000049.1 GCA_013288745.1 Bacteroidota bacterium | reverse complement strand
CAAAACATGGATCGGTCAGAATATTAAATATGATATGCTGATATTAAAATGGTACGGCATGGAATTATGCGGTAATACTTTTGATACGATGCTGGCGCATTATGTAATTGAACCTGATGGTAAAAGAAGTATGGATCTTTTAAGCGCAAAATATTTAGGTTACGAACCAGTACATATTGAAGAGCTGATCGGTAAAAAAGGTAAAGCTCAAGGCAATATGCGTGATGTGGAACTCGAAAAAATTAAAGAGTATGCCAGCGAAGATGCCGATATTACTTTGCAATTAAAAAATCTTTTTCTTCCCTTATTAAAAACAAAAGAAGTTGAAAAGGTTTTTTATGAAGTAGAAAATCCATTGGTGAAAGTATTGACCGATATGGAGTTTGAAGGAATACGTATCGATGAAGACTTCTTAAGAAACTATTCTAAAGAATTAGATATAGTTGCTAAACAAAGTGAAGAAAGTGTTTACGAGCAGGCAGGCGTTCGTTTCAACCTTGCTTCACCAAAACAATTAGGTGAAGTTTTGTTCGATAAAATGCAACTCGATCCTAAAGCAAAAAAAACAAAGACAGGCCAGTATGCAACAGGCGAAGATGTTTTAGCAAAGCTGGCAACCAAACATAAAATTTGTGATGATATTTTAACATTCCGCGAGCTAACAAAATTAAAATCAACTTATGTAGATGCACTTCCTGAAATGATCAATAAAAAAACAGGTCGCATACATACATCCTATGCACAAGCTGTTGCTGTTACGGGAAGATTAAGCAGCAACAATCCTAACCTGCAAAATATTCCAATACGCACAGAAAAAGGAAGAGAGATCAGAAAAGCATTTATTCCGAGAGATAAGGACCATGTATTAATAAGCGCCGATTATTCTCAAATTGAATTACGTATTGTTGCCGGTATCAGTGGCGATGTAAATATGTGTGCGGCTTTTAAAAGTGGAATCGATATTCATACGGCAACGGCTGCGAAAATATTTAATGTGGAGGAAAAAGACGTGACCAAAGAAATGCGCTACAAAGCTAAAAGCGTAAACTTCGGTATCATCTACGGTCAAGGTGCATTTGGATTAGCAGAGAACTTAGGCATTCCAAGAGCTGAAGCAAAAGAGATCATCGATAATTACAAAAAGCAATTTCCAAATATCCAGAAATACATGGATGATACAATCAACAGTGCCAAAGAAATGGGTTATGTTGAAACATTGATGGGACGTAAACGCTGGTTGAAAGATATCAATAGTGCCAACTTTACTGTACGTGGTTTTGCTGAACGAAATGCGATCAACTCTCCTATCCAGGGAACGGCTGCTGATATGATCAAATTAGCCATGATCAAAATTCACCATGAATTTAAAAAGAACAATTTCAGATCTAAGATGTTGTTACAAGTGCATGATGAATTGGTATTCGATGCGCACAAAGATGAAGTGGAAATAATAAAACCAATCATTTTAAATTGTATGCAGACAGCTTTGGTTCTGCCAAATGGTGTACCTACTGATGCAGAAATTGGTTCGGGAGATAATTGGCTGGCAGCACATTAATCATTGAACATCTTTCCATCCCCACAAATAACGACAAGCATAAGTACGGTAAGGGCTCCACTTACTCGACTGTGCAAGCATTTTAATTTTCAATGCTTTCTTATCAGTAATATCTAATTTATATAGTCTTGCAAAATGTTGCTGAATGATGAGGTCATCCATTGCGAATACATCTTCTCTTCCCAAAGCAAACATCAATATCATTTCTACCGTCCATTTTCCAACACCTTTTATTTGCGTAAGCTTTTCTATGATTTCTTCATCGGTCATCTTATGCAATTTTGCATCAGTTAATTTTTCTTCAATAAAAAAACGGCAAACATTCTGTAAGTAATTTGCTTTGGCATTACTTAAGCCTGCACTGCGCAGTTTTTCTAAAGGCGTGTCGATTATTTGTTGTGGAGTAGGTTTTTTGTTTTTGTATAGATCAAGAAATCTTCCGTAGATAACTTCCGCAACTCTTGTACTTAATTGCTGGCTTACGATCGACTTACACAAAAGCAGGTAAATATCTTTTCGTTTTACTAAAGTATACGGATCCTGAAGCGAGATTATTTCTCTAAGTTTTTTATCTTTTGAGAGATGTTCAATATGTTCCATAAGAAGAAATTAACCACTGAGACACTGAGTACACTAAGTTACACTGAGCGCGAAGTTAGGCTTTTGCTAATTTGCTGAAATTTTCTGTTACTAATGTAACAAGATCTTTAATTATACTTTCTGTGTGAAAATTAATCAATAACCCTTTGGGTTTATCAGTAAGTTTTAAATAAGATAGAAGTTGGGCCTTATATAGAGGAATCATATTTTCCTGCGCCTTAAGTTCAACAATAATCAAATCGTTTACTAAAATATCAAGCTTTAACGTACTATCTAAAATCTTTTTCTTGTAAATTACAGGAACCCAAACTTGTGGCTGAACATTAAAATCATACCTATTCAACTCATCAACTAAACAGGTTTGATAAACAGATTCGAGAAGTCCGGGGCCTAAATGCCGATGAACTTCAATTGCGCATCCAACAATAGCATACGCAGTATCATTAATATACTTTTGAGTAATTATCATAGTAATACGGATTTAAAAATTCGCTCCTCAGTGGAACTTAGTGTACTCAGTGTCTCAGTGGTTCAGTATTATGTATTGCTCCAGCTCACATTTCCATCCTTATCATCTTTCAACTCAATACCTAATCTCGACAATTGATTTCTTATTTTATCAGAAGTAGCATAGTCTTTTTTGCTTTTTGCTTCCCTGCGGATATCGATCAGCAAATGCATTACGCCTTCTAAAGAATCGCTGTTAGGTGTTGCACCTTTTAATCCGAAAATATCTTCTAAATAAGTTTTGAAACCTTTTTGTAACAAGGCTAAAGTCTCAGCAGAAATAACATTGATATCGATCAGCTTATCTTTAAATGAATTGATTGTAGATGCCAGCTCAAACATATTTGCCAATATTTTTGCCGTGCTAAAATCATCGTCCATAAATTCATCAAACTCATTTACCATTCGCACGATCTTATCATTCAACTCAACATCTAATACCGGTTGTCTTGTTGCTGTTATAGTCAGCTTCATTAATATTTCATATGCTTCCCACAAACGCTTGAATGCTTTTTCAGATGCTTCCAATGCAGTAGAACCAAAATCTAATGTACTTCGATAGTGACTTTGTAAAATAAAGAACCGGATCGTCATTGGACTAAAAGCCTGCGTTAACAATGGATGATTACCGCTAAATAATTCCGTCAGCTTAATAACATTATTATAGCTCTTGCCCATCTTGCGGCCGTTAATGGTAATCATATTATTATGCATCCAGTAACGCGCAGGATTATGATGATTGCAAATAGTACTCTGTGCTATTTCACTTTCATGATGCGGAAATTGAAGATCCATACCTCCACCATGAATATCAAACTCAGCACCTAGATATTTTGTTGCCATTGCAGAACATTCAATATGCCATCCCGGAAAACCTTCACCCCAAGGACTTACCCAGCGCATGATATGTTCCGGTGCTGCAGATTTCCATAGCGCAAAATCAGCACGGTCTCTTTTTTCTTCTTGTCCTTCAAGTTCTCTTGTTGTTTCTAGTAAGTCGTCAATGATCCTTCCGCTTAGTTTTCCGTAATCGTGTGATGCCGCATATTTTTTTACATCAAAATAAACAGAGCCGTTTACAACATATGCGTAGCCTTCTTTAAGGATCTTTTCGATCATAGTAATTTGTTCAACAATATGCCCGGTTGCGGTAGGTTCAATACTTGGCTCAACACAATTGAATTGTAACATGGCCCAATGAAAAAGGTTGGTGTATTTCTGCACCAGCTCCATCGGTTCCAACTTTTCTAAAATTGCTTTTTTGCCGACTTTATCTTCAGCAGCTTTTCCCTCTTCTTCAAAATGTCCGGCATCGGTAATATTTCTTACGTAACGAACTTTGTATCCTTTATAAGTTAAGTAACGATATACAATATCAAAAGTTATATAAGGCCTTGCATGTCCTAAATGACTTTCACCACTTACTGTTGGTCCGCATACATACATACCCACATGGCCAGGAGTGATAGATTTAAATTCCTCTTTTTGTCTTGTATATGAATTATGAACTTTAAGCGACATATTATTTATTGTAATTGAAAACGAATGTAAGGAAAAAGCCTCATTTACCGGGCTTCGGGTTTAAGTTGCACATCTGTAATAACAGGATAATGATCGCTCAGTTTTCGGTTGATCTTTGTGAACTGCTCAACAGTAAAATCATCATCTAAAAAAATATTATCGATACGCAATGTGGAAGAAATACCACTAAAGGTTCGTCCGATGCCTGATCCTTTTTCTACGAATGCATTTTGCAAGCCTCTGCCAATTGTTGAATAAGCATACGAATTAGGAACATCGTTAAAATCACCGCAAAGAATTATCGGATATGGCGAACTATCCATTTCTTCTCTAACAAGATCGGCCTGTGCTTTACGTTTTAAGAATCCTATTTTTATTTTACCAATGACGCTTTGTGATTTTTCAATATCTTCTTTTGATTCAAGCGAAGGACTATCGATATAATTTAAATTGACAGGCGTAAATTTTAAAGATTGCAAATGCACATTAAATATCCTGAATGTATCTCCATCCTTCACCATATCTGCATATTGAAAAATAGAATTGTAATCATAAGGATATTTCATCACCGCATGCCTGTTAATGAGTTCGTATTTTGATAAAATAAGAATGCCAAAATGCTGACTATCTAAAAAATCTTCTTTGTAATTATAACCGTAGAAATAATTGGGGAAGTGAAGACTATCCACAAAACCACTCAATGGATAAAACCTGTATTTATGGTAATAAGGTGTGTTCAGATCAACGGATTTATCACCCGCTACCATTTCCTGAAAGCAGGCAATATCCGGTTTATACCTGTTTATCAGCGCCAGCATTTGCTTTCTTACCTCTGGATGTTTTTTATCTTCCAGGATATTGAATTGCGCAACATTCCAGCTCATGATACGTAACGTATTTGGCTGCCGCTTAATCGTAAAAGAAGAGGATGACCGGAAAGGAATAATGTTTTGTATCGGCTGCCAGCTAAGTATGATCACAACAAAAAATATCAATGACAGGCCAGGTTCAACAAACAACCAAAAAATAAAGAAAACAAAAAGTATAAAAAAAAGGTAAACGGCAGATAAAGTAAAAAGGCCAATGAACCACCAATGAGTAGGATCAAACCATTTAGCGTAACAACCCAGCAAGAACAATATTGCCACCAGTATATTAGTAACAATGAAGCCTTTTTTTATAAATTGGCGTAATGAGATTAACGGCATGTGTTAGATGTGTTAGTTAGGTTGTAGTAAATGCAACAAGGCATTAACTAAGGTCGTCTGCTTCAGCAGCCCTTTTCAAAATATCCTTCTCTTCATCAGTAAGAAAATGATATCCTTGCTGATTGATCTTATCCAGTATCTCATCTACACGTTGCTGTGTAACTGTTGATACTTTTTTATACGGACTTTTATTTCCTACACTATAAAAAACTTTCTCTTTAATAGAATGTACAGAAGCTTGTTTTTTATTAGGGTTAAAAAGATTTATGAACCAATCGTACAAATTATTCATCCACACACTTCCATCCATTCCCCTGCGTAAAAAATATACAAATAAAAACCCCGCAATTCCACCACCAATATGTGAAGACGCAAAAGCAGCTGTACTAAGATTTGCCAATCCTAACAGATCTATTGCAACATAAACAGCCGTAACGATCCAAAGCGGAATGCCTCCTCCTAAGTTTCTAAAAAAACGAAAATTAGGCGTAAGAATCGTTACCGCAATAGCGATTGCCATCGTAGCAGCATTTGATCCTACCAGAAAAGAATCGTCAACAAATAATTTTAAATTAGGCAAAGCATAACTGGTGGCAATAAAAAATACCGCTCCCAATAATCCGCCATAAATATAAATAGGAATGATCTTGTTGTTGCCCGTAAGATCTTGCAATACATAGCCAAAGGTCCACAACCAAAGCATATTGCTCAACATGTTTAAAACGCCGATATTGGTAAACATGTAGATCAACACAGTCCATGGCCGCTCACTTAATTTTGTAAGCTGTGCAGGCAATTCGAAAAATTGCACTGCTTGTGTGTTGTATAAAATAGAGTCTGACTGAAAATAAAAATAAACGACCTGCAAAGTTAATAGCAATAAAAAGCAGATAGCATTAATGGTAAATAAAGCCACCAATGCATTGCCATCTTGTCCAAGATTAAAAATATTTTTCTTGGGTAATCTGTATTCACCGTATCTGTCTGATTCTCCCATAATTTGGTATAACAAAAATACGAAGCAGCCGTGTAAAAAGCTGTTAAGTTTTTCATCTTATTGAATTTTTTGTAACGGGCTGCTGTTTTTGATAGCAGCATCGTCCCCGAAAGCTTTCGGAGCTCACTTCAAAGGTATACTTATGGGCAACTGTGGCGTGTTAATACATTGTTTTTCTATTGGTTCTATTCCAATACATGATCAATAAAATACCAATTAATGCACCGCCTAAATGGGCAAAATGGCCAATATTATCACCTTTGAACTGGTACAAGCCACCAAACAGATCGATCAAAATAAAAACAGGGATCACATATTTTGCTTTTACCGGGATGGGAATAAAAAATACATACAACGCAGTATTGGGAAATAAATAAGCAAATGCGGCCATCACACCCATGATAGCACCCGATGCGCCGATCATGGAATAATTTTCTTTGTAGGCCGCCGCGATCTCAGCAGGGCTATACCCTTGCAAAAGTTCCACTGCATTTTTAGCATATTGTTCAGCACTGAACGGGATCGTAAATTGAATTAATATGCTGGCACCTACCCCGCAAACCAAATAAAATATCAGGAATTTTTTTGATCCAATAAATTTTTCCAAAATACTGCCAAACATCCAAAGTGCAAACATGTTAAAAAGGATATGCGCAAAACTTCCCGGATCATGCAAGAACATGCAGGTGATCAGCTGGTGCGGTTTGAACAAGGTCGACTTATAAAAATGCAAAGCGCCCCACTGCGTTATATCAAAAGGATGTATCAATAGCTGCGCCATGTACATCAGCACGTTAATAATGATCAGGTTAAAAACTATTGGAGTTTCTTTTTGTATTGAATTGAATGCCATAAAACAAAGTTAGGAGTTAATTCTTCAGTTTTAAAAGTGCCACACACTCAATATGATGCGTGTGCGGAAACATATCTACCGGCTGTATTTTTTCTACTGTATATTTTTCGCTCAGTAATTGTATATCTCTCGCCTGTGTTGCAGTATTACAACTAACATATACAATTTTGGGTGCAGCAATTTCCAGTAATTTATGTACCAGTTTTTCGTGCATGCCTACCCGTGGAGGATCAGTAATGATCACATCCGGCCGGCCATGAGCGGCAAAAAAATTATCATCGCAAATTTTAATTACGTCGCCTGCAAAAAATGCTGCATGCGTAATATTATTCAATGCAGCATTTACTTTGGCGTCTTCGATCGCTTCATCAATTACTTCAACACCAATTATCTTTTTTGCTGCACCACTTACAAAGATGCCAATGCTACCTGTTCCGCAATACAGGTCATAGACTGTTTCTACACCTGTTAACCCTGCAAAATTTTTCGTAATAGTGTACAGTTGCTCAGCCTGTTTGGTGTTGGTTTGAAAAAATGATTTTGGACCGACTTTAAAACTAAATTCTTCCAGCTTTTCTATCACAAACCCTTTACCAAAATAGGTTTGTGGCGTAAGGTCATAAATGCTATCGTTCCATTTTGTATTGATCGTGTATAATAAGGTTGTGATAGCAGGTACTTTTTTTAACAAGCTATCTAACAAAATTTTTGTTGCAGCTTCATCTTCATAACCCAAACAAATGTTTACCATCAACTCGCCCGTTGTACATAAACGAATGATAACATTCCGCAACCATCCCGAGTGTTGTTTAATATCGTAATAAGCGAACGCATTGTCTTTTGCAATTTCGCGAAGGTTATTCCTGATCTCGTTATTTACATCATCCATCAAATAGCAATGGTGTATATCAATGATCTTATCAAAGATCCTTGGCACGTGAAAACCAAGTGCATTTTCATTAGGCATTACCACATCACTTTTTATTTCGTCATTCGTTAAATATCTTTTGTTACTAAAAGTAAATTCTAACTTATTGCGATAATAAACGGTATCGGCACTTCCAACAATGGGTAATATTTCAGGTAATTCAACTTTGCCGATGCGCCTTAGGTTTTGGGTAACTTCCTGCTGTTTATATTCTAACTGCTTTGAATAAGGCAACATTTGCCATTTACATCCCCCGCATACACCAAAATGTTCACAAAAAGCACTTACTCTTTCGGGCGAATATTCTCTTATTACGGTAGCTTTCCCTTCAGCCCAGTCTTTTCTGTCTTTTGTTATAAAAACATCGACTACATCGCCCGGTACAGCACCTTCGATGAATATAACTTTGCCGTCTTGTTTCGATAATGCTTTACCTTCGGCAGCATAGCCGGTAACAGCCACTTTTTCAAGTAAGTATTTTTTTCGCTTCACGCTGCAAAAGTAAACCATATATTATGTTAATGATTGAAATTTTTACTGCTTAAGAAAGTTCTAACATTTAAATAATCAACCATTTTAAATACATTTGTACCCGTTCAAATTGTGATATGAAAAAAATATTTAGTCTTGCAGTAGCAGTAATTTATTTTGTGGCTTTACATGCCCAGGGGTATAAAATAACCCTTAAAGCTCCGCAATACAAAAGCGGCATTGCTTACCTGGTCTATCATCTGGGTAAAAGTTTAGATGTACAGGATTCGGGAGTATTTGATAAAAATGGAATGGTTGTCTTTTCGGGTAAAGACAGTTTACCCGGAGGTATTTATGCTATTGTGTTTCCGGGCAAAAGCCAGACAATGGATTTTCTTATAAACACAGGCAGCAACCAGTTAATTACTATTAAAGCTGATACTACAGACTTTCTTAATAAAACACATATAAGCGGTTCGCCTGAGAATGACCTGTTTATGAAATATCAAAGAGACCTGCTCCCTTTGGCCAAACTATTAGATGCTGAACGGAGGGCCTATGGCCTTTCAAAAACGAAAGAAGATTCTGCTTTGCATGAAGCCAATTACAATAAATACAACAAGGAAGTTATCGCTAACAGGGAAGTATTCATAAAAAATTATCCCAACTCTATGTTAGTGGTTTTGTTAGAAGCCATGAGAGAACCACAGCCCTTAATGCAAAAACCTCTTACGCGCCAGGATTCTTTAGATAACTATAACTATTATAAAGCACATTATTGGGATAATATAAGTTTTATGGATGAACGGATTATTCGCACGCCATTTTTTGTACCAAGATTAGAAGCTTACTACCAAAAAGTTTTACAGCAAGAGCCTGATACAATTATAGCCCAAATGGACTATCAATTATTATTAGCACGGTCATGTCCTGAGATGTATAAATTTTTATTGAACTGGTATACAGATGAATTTTTCTATCCGAAATACATGGGTCAGGATGCTATACTGGTGCACCTATTCGAGAAATACCATAGCCAGGGATTAAGCCCTTGGTTAACAAAAAAGCAGGAAGACCTTATTAGTAATCGTGCCTATATGGAGATGTCTAATTTAGTAGGTGAGCAAGCTGCGGATCTTAATTTAATTGATTCATCGGGCAAGCATCAATCACTCTATGATCTAAAAGCAGATTATACCGTAGTTGTTTTCTGGGATCCTACTTGCGGGCATTGTAAAATTCAGATCCCAAAGATCGATTCGATTTATGAAGCAAGCTGGAAAAAACATGATGTAAAGATCTATGCGGTATTAACAGAAGCAGTACCGGATGAATGGAAAAAATATATCAGGGATAATAAGATCGGTGAATGGACAAATGTTTATCAAACTGAGGAAATGAAAGACGCTGAGGAAAAAGCAAATGATCCAAACTTTAGACAATTATATGATGTAACATCTACGCCCACTTTATATTTATTAGATAAAGACAAAAGAATTGTTGCCAAACATTTAACCTGGGAACAGATAAACGATTTTTTGACGTTAAAGTGGAAAGAGAACGCAGACAGTGATAAATCTAAAAAATAATCCCTAAATCCTTATTTAGTAATGAAGAAAATATTTTTAGCGATCGTATTACTGCTTGTTGTATCGCAGCTTTTTTCTCAAACACTTTTTACTTATGGTAAGGATGCAGTTAGTAAAGATGAATTTTTACGCGCTTATAATAAAAACAAAACACCTGTAACTGATAAGGAAAAATCTTTACGGGATTACCTTGATCTGTATGCTATCTTTAAATTA
The DNA here is from genome assembly GCA_013288745.1 of Bacteroidota bacterium. Lineage (GTDB taxonomy): Bacteria > Bacteroidota > Bacteroidia > Chitinophagales > Chitinophagaceae > Ferruginibacter. The sequence goes on along the minus strand of JABDBG010000049.1, from coordinate 2,931 downwards.
AAAGTAAAGGCGGCAACTGCATTGAGGATGGATACATTGCCGCAAATGCGAAGTGATATCGAAAATTTTCGCACCCAAATAGTTGAAGGATACATGACCGATAAAAATGGTGTCGACAACCTGGTTGATGAAGCTTTTCAGCGAAGTCAAAAAGATATTCACCTGCTACATTTTTATATTCCTGTAAGTGATAAAATGGACCCTGCAGATACTGTCAAAATTTACAATGAGATACAAGCCATATATGCAGCACTTAGATCAGGCAAAACGAATTACCAGGATCTGACACAGGGAGACAATCAGATCAGTTTTTCAGACCTCGGATATATCACCGCTTTTTCTGTTCCTTACTTCTATGAAAACATTGCTTATGGTTTACGTGTTGGTGAATCTTCCGCACCTTTTCGCACAAGAACAGGTTGGCATATTTTTATAGATGCTGATGAAAGAATAAGCATTGGTAAATTGAAAGTGGCACAGATCCTTTTTGCAATTCCGCAAAACCCAACCGGCGAAATCATGAATATGCTGCGTAAAAAAGCAGATTCTGTTTATAAGCTATTGCAAGCAGGGCAAGACTTTGCAACACTTGCCAAAAAATACAGCGATGATAAACTAACTTTTGCAAACGGTGGCATACTGCCCGATTTTGGAACGGGGAAATATGATCCTTCTTTCGAAAGCAAAGTACTTGACATAAAAAAAGACAGTGAGATAGCGGCACCTTTTTTAACCAGCTATGGCTATCACATCGTAAAAAGATTAAAACAAACGCCCACGCCTACCAACAAAACTGATGATGTATACATGGATGCATTAAAACAACATGTATTGCATGATGAAAGAATACATTTTGTGAATGAAAAGTTTTTGCAAGAAGTGGTTTTACCAAAGACACAGTATAAAAGAAATACAGCGGTGAAAGATGCTGACCTATTTAAGTTTGCAGATAGCGCATATCTTGAAAAAGCTGTTGGCAATTATTCTATCAATAATAAAGAGATCTTTTCTTTCCCGCATTTATCTGTGAAAGGAGTTGATTGGTTAAATTATGTGAAAGATTACAAATTAAAAAAGGGCGAAACTGATAAAGATATATGGGATAGTTATGTTGCTAAAAAAGCAACGGATTATTACCGCGATCATTTGGAAGATTACAACAATGAATTCAAATATCAAATGCGGGAATTTGCAGATGGTAATTTGTTGTTTGCAATAATGGATAAAAAGGTATGGAACAAAGCTGCAATCGATAGCGCCGGCCTGATAAACTATTACGATCAGCACAAAGAAAAATATACCTGGATCAAGAGCGTAAATGTGGTACTGTTCACCTGCAACAACACACAGGAAGCCGACACAATTAAAACCGAATTACGTGCTGGAGAAAACTGGAGAAAAATTGCACAGGCCAGCAAAGGAAAATCACAGGCAGATTCGGGCCGCTACGAAATAACACAAATAGCAATACCTGCAGGAACTGATCTGGCAGAAGGATTGATCACCAACACCATGATCAATAAAAATGATAACACGGCCAGCTTTATGCAGGTTTTGAAAATATTCCCTGATAATCAACCCCGCAGTTTTTCAGAATCGAAAGGATTAGTAATAAATGATTATCAAAATTATTTAGAAGAAAAATGGATACAGGAATTAAAACAAAAATATCCTGTTAAAATAAATGAAGCTGTTTTTCAATCCTTATTAAATTAGGCGGTACGCTCATAAAAAAAGCCTGCACTTTTAATTGGTGCAGGCTTTTTTTATATTACTTCTTTCACTACGTTATAAATAACTTTTGGTTTGCCCAGTGTGTAATAATGCAATACGGGCACACCGAATTTTTTCAATTCCTTAGATTGGTGTATCAACCATTCCGTTCCTACTTTTTCAACTTCTTCATCGGTCTTTGCTTTTAAAATACCATTTGATAATTCCGAAGGAATATCAACATGAAATATTTTAGGTAAAATGGTCAGCTGTTTTTTATTCGTGATCGGTTTTAGCCCCGGAATGATAGGGACATTGATTCCATTCGCTCTGCATTCTTTTACAAATTGAAAAAACTTCTCATTGTCAAAAAACATCTGCGTCATAATATAGTCTGCCCCCGCTTCTACCTTTGCTTTCAAGTGTTCCATGTCCATTTTCAAATTCGGCGCCTCAAAATGTTTTTCAGGATAGCCGGCTGTGCCGATACAGAAATCGGGCCTTACACCATTCTTAATATCTTCTTCTAAATAAATACCATTTTTCAAATCCATCACTTGCTTTTGCAAGTCAATAGCGTATTTATGCCCGTCCGGATGTGGTTCAAAAAATGCCTCATTCTTAGCAGCATCACCACGTAAAACCAACACATTATTAATGCCTAAAAAATTAAGATCGATCAATGCATCTTCTGTTTCTCTTTTGGAAAAACCGCCACAGATCAAATGCGGTACTGCATCAATCTTGTAATGATTCATTAATGCTGCGCAGATGGCAACAGTACCCGGCCTTTTACGCACTTCTACTTTTTCAAAAGTACCATCCAGTTTTTTCTTGAACATCGTTTCACTACGGTGGTAGGTAACATTTATAAATGCCGGATTGAATTCCATCAAAGGATCCAAATGCTCATAGATCGAATTGATCGTTTTCCCCTTTAAAGGTGGCAAAATCTCAAAAGAAACCAAGGTACCTTTTGCTTGCTGTATGTGTTCTGTAACTTTCATTTGATAAAAAATATGTGCAAACTTAGTCAAGTAATAATAAAGCACAAACTGCTGTTAAATAATAATGCCTTTATCGCCTTATATTTGTTTATAGTAAATTTGCTAAAAACCAATACCATTGAGCTTAACGATATATACCAAGAACCTGATTAAAAGATATGGCAGTCGTACTGTTGTAAACAATGTGTCATTCCAGGTGAGCCAGGGAGAA
>JABDBG010000048.1 GCA_013288745.1 Bacteroidota bacterium | reverse complement strand
TCCAAGCGGCGCATTAAGTTATATTGAAGAAGAGAAATAATTTTGAATCAAACATTCAACAATTTTGGGATTTGTTTTTTGGAACCTGGAATTTACATCTTCTTAGTTCCTTTATAATTATTCTTCAATAACCATTGTAATACTTTATCCCTGTTATCTCCCTGCACCAATATCTCGCCATCTTTTACAGAACCGCCGGTGCCGCAAAATGATTTTAATTTTTTGCCAAGCTCTTCCATATCTGTTTCTTTACCAACAAATCCTTCGATCAATGTAACTGCTTTTCCTGCGCGTTGTTTTTTATCTAACCTGACTTTTAATTTTTGTTCAGCAGGTTGCAAAGTTTCAGCATTACTGTTATGCTCTTCTTCCATTTTAAAATTCGGGTCGGTTGAGTAAACCAATCCTCCTAATGATTGTAGTTTTTTATCTGCCATATAAAATATTTTATCACTTAAATGATCTCTGCTTTTAAGCTAAGGTCTAAACTAACCGCATGATGTATCACTGCGCCACAGCTAATATAATCAACACCCGTAGCCGCGTATGATTGTATATTACTTAGATCAATTCTGCCACTGGCTTCGGTTTCATATTTTCCGTCAATTAGCTGTAAAGCTTCTGTAATTTGTGCAGGTGTAAAATTATCCAACAGTATCCTGTCAACTTTTCCAATGGCCAATACTTTTTTTACATCGGCAAGACTTCTCGTTTCCACCTCAATTTTTAAACCCAGTTCTTTTGTTTGAACATAAGCAAAAGCTTTTTCAATTGCCTTTTCGATGCCACCACTATAATCAACATGGTTATCTTTCAGCATGATCATGTCATACAAACCAAATCGGTGATTTACGCCACCACCAATACGCACTGCCTCTTTTTCGAGTAAGCGAAAATTGGGTGTCGTTTTCCTTGTATCCAATAATTTTGTTTTGAATCCCTTTAGCTGCTCAACATATTGGTGCGTTAATGTAGCTATACCACTCATACGTTGCATACAATTCAGCACCAATCTTTCGCATTGTAAAATAGTATGCACCTTAGCTTCAACAGTAAAAGCGATCTCTCCCGCTTTCATTACGTCGCCATCATTTTTATATTGTGTAAAAACAATATCGGGTTGCATGTAGCTAAATATCTTTTTAGCAACGGCTACGCCGGCTAAAATGCCATCTTCTTTGATTTTTAACACGGCCCTACTTTTTGCATTGCCATCAATGCTCGACAATGTAGAATGGTCGCCATCGCCAATATCTTCTGCTAGGGCATTTTTTATCAATTGTAGTAACTGCTCATCATAATTCATATCAACAAAGCTAAAAAAGAAAAGCCCGAAAATCCGGGCTTTTCATGTATTAATTTTATAGGTTAGTTATTGGCTCTCTATTTTTAATTCCTGTAATACGTCAATACTACCTTTTTGCTTCATAAATATGGTGGTTCGGTAAGTACCGGTTTTTGTCTGCAAAGTACCAATACAATATTCAGATCCATCTGCGTTGTTACCTCTGTGAACCATCATAAAACCCGTTACAGGATTGGCTGTAAAAAAGGCCTTTAAAATTGATTCGGCCTGTGCTTTATTATAACTATTACTTTTATCGGGCATTGTTAACGCTACCTTGTCGTCGAAAGATCTGGCTACCTGTGCCGCATTCCCGGCTTTGATAGCATTTACAACGTTATCGATATCAGAAAGTAAAGTGTACGAGGATAATAAAACTATGGTAGTTAGCAACAGGTAGAATCGTTTCATAAAATGTTAGTTTTATTACCTACACAATTTACTAAAAACATGCATGCAAAACGAAAAATAGCAATTATTAAAAATTTAGCGTTAATAATCAATTAGCACTTTTTTAAAAGCCGTAAAAAAGTTAAATTTGCAGTATGAACACAAAAAAAGTAATACTTGTTATCATGGACGGTTGGGGCCTTGGTAAAGTAAAAAGCAGCGATGCTATCCAAAATGCAAATGTACCTTTCGTTAGTTCTTTGTATAAAAAATATCCCAATGCAACATTGATAACCTGTGGCGAACAGGTTGGTTTACCAGACGGTCAAATGGGTAACAGTGAAGTGGGCCATCTTAACTTAGGTGCCGGCAGAATTGTTTACCAGGAATTGCAACGCATCAACGTTGCTATACGTTCGGGCGAATTTCAAAAAAATGAAAAATTATTAGCCGCTATACGTTTTGCAAAACAAAACAATAAACCGCTTCATTTAATAGGCCTTGTAAGTGACGGTGGTGTTCACTCACATACCAGTCATGTTAAAGCCATCACTTCTCTTTGTAAAACAGAAGGTTTGGATAATGTATTGATCCACGCTTTTACAGATGGCCGTGATACCGATCCAAAAAGCGGATTAGGTTTTTTAACAGACCTTGATCAGCATTTAAAAAATTCAACAGGACATATAGCAACCATTACAGGACGTTATTATGCGATGGACAGAGATAAGCGTTGGGAAAGGGTAAAGCTTGCCTACGATGGAATGGTCAATGGCATTGGCGAAAAAGCAAATGACATGTTAGCGGCTGTACAAAAATCTTATGCAGCCGATATTACAGACGAATTTATTAAACCAATAATTAATGCTGCTATTCCCGTAACTACTATCAAAGATGGCGATGTAGTGATCTGCTTTAATTTTAGAACAGATCGTTGTCGTGAAATAACTGAGGTATTAACACAAACGGATATGCCGGATTTTGGTATGAAGAAATTAGCGCTTCACTATACAACGATGACACAATACGATCATTCATTTAAGAACGTGAACGTAATGTTTGAAAATGATGACCTTAAAAATACATTGGGTGATATCGTTGCGCAAAATCATAAAACGCAGATCCGTATTGCAGAGACAGAAAAATATCCGCACGTATCTTTCTTCTTTAGCGGCGGGAGGGAAAAACCTTTCGAAGGCGAAAAAAGGATCATGGTACCTTCGCCAAAAGTTGCTACTTATGATCTACAACCTGAAATGAGTGCTGTTGAATTAACTGATGCCATTGTACCGGAATTATTAAATAAAACAGCAGACTTTATATGTCTGAATTTTGCTAACGCAGATATGGTTGGCCATACCGGCGTATGGACAGCCATCATTAAAGCAGCAGAAACGGTAGATAAATGTGTTGAAAGAGTTGTAACTGCAGCATTAAAAAGCGATTATACTGTTTTCTTAACGGCTGATCATGGCAATGCAGATTATGCGATCAATGAGGACGGGTCTCCTAATACGGCACACACTTTGAACCTGGTTCCATTTTTCATTATCGATAATGAATGGAAAGGACCTATTAAAAATGGTAAATTGGGAGATATTGCCCCTACGATCTTAACAATGATGCAATTACCAATACCAAAAGAAATGACTGGAACTGTATTAATATAGCTGAAATCTATTAAAAATCGGCTCAAAAACCTACTTTTTGTATTGTTTTTGAGCCGACTGATTTTACCGGATTATCGAAAAAACAGGCCTTTTATGCACAAAATCGTAATAAATACCTATATTTACACAATAAAAAAGCTCAAAAAACGATTGTAGAGCTAATGCTTGTCAGCTTTATAAACCATATCACCACTTAAAAAGAGACATACCATCTTTTCAATTAATTTATATCTATTAGAACATAAAACCTAAGTGGTCCGATATCCTATCCTAAAACAAGACTTTTAAAAATGAACAAAGAAATTAACAATACTAATTCAGCAAATGCCTCACAGCAAAAACCGGATGTATGTAGTACAGCCTGTACCCATTCCTGGAATAGCATCTACAATAATTTTCACCCAATACGCAGATTACCTTCTGTAACGATATGTATTGTATTGGTTTCGTTCCTGTTTTTTACCGGGTACGTAAATACTAAAAAATCCGGCAGTACAATCAGCCATATTCAACCTCAAACATTAAGCGACCAGCCAAATAAAAACAAAGCTGTTTTGACGACTGAATTATCTACTGAAGTAAAAGAAAACAATATGGGTCAACAAACGTTTATGCAGATAACTATCCTGTCTAATAATTAAATCCCAAGATTTTCTGAAGCCGTTTTCGTTTATTTTTGACAAATGAAGAAATTACTCATTCTGGTAAGTTTAACTGCTTTTCTATTTAGTTGTAATAACAATAGTACCAATACTGCAACTCCAAATAATTCTGATTCGACACAAGTAGATTCCACCCAAGAGAAACCGGTTGCTTTTTTCCCAGTAACAGATTTTTTAAAAGGCCAGTTATTAGCTTTAGACTCAATACCATTTACTCCGTTGCTCTATACAACAATAAATGGTGAAACTGACTCTGCATGGCTAAAAAAAGAGCAGCTAAAAACATTCTTTGCGCCATTTTTTACCATTACGATAGATTCAACAAACCTGCTTACTTATTTTAAAGAGACGAAGTTTAACGATCAGACAGTTAATGCCATTACACTAATGTATGAGCCGTCTAAACAATTGCCAGATTCCATGCAATTGCGAAAGTGGAATGTTTATATTGACCCCGTAACGGGGAAAGTACGCAGCCTTTACATTGAAAAAGAATATAAGGAAAGCAGCCTGTCAAATGGCCAATCATATACACAACAGCTTTTCTGGACAACGGACAAATCTGCAAAGATTATTACGATCCTTAACCAGCCTGATGGAACCTCTACAGTAGTGAAAGAAGAGAAAATTATCTGGGATGATAATCAATAATATTCCACCCGCTTTTTTTAAATTTGATAGTTGCGCAATTCTTATTGCCGCAACACTCCGATATGACGCAAAAAGAATTTTCCATACTTGCACCTGATATTCCATTGCAACCGGGTATTTATAAATACTATGGGGCAGCTAATGAGATATTGTATGTGGGTAAGGCAAAGAGTTTACGCAAAAGGGTCAGTTCATATTTCTCCAAAACTTATACAAATTATAAAACACACGAATTAGTTCAACGCATTCATAAAATTGAATTCACGATCGTGAACAATGAGCATGATGCTTTCTTGTTAGAAAATTCTCTGATCAAACAATTTCAGCCGCCTTTTAATATCAATTTAAAAGATGATAAAACTTATCCTTTTGTTGTGATTAAAAAAGAACCTTTCTCAAGGGTTTTTTTAACCCGGAACAGGATCAATGATGAATCTCAATATCTCGGGCCATTTACTTCCGTTGTACGCGTAAGAGAATTGCTTGATTTTATTAAACAGAATATTCCACTGCGTACTTGTAAATTAAATCTTACACAAAACAATATTGAGAAAAAGAAATTTAAGGTCTGTCTTGAATATCATTTAGGCAATTGTAAAGGTCCTTGTGAAAACCATCAATCATTAGTTGATTACAATGAAGGACTTCAACAAATAAAAAATATTTTAAAGGGAAATCTGTCTCCTGTAATTCAACACCTTAAAGTTGAAATGCAGTTGTATGTGGATCAACTTGAATTTGAGAAAGCCGAACATATCAAAGCCAAGCTTGAAAATTTACAGGAATACAAATTCAAATCGACCATTGTAAGCGAACGATTGAATACATTAGATGTATTTAGCATTATGGAAGAAGGCGATACTGCTTATGTAAATTATCTTGCTGTAAATAACGGCACTATTGTACAAACCAAAACGATCATTCTAAAAAAGAAATTGGATGAGAGCCCGGCAGAAGTTTTAAGCTTTGCTATTGCACAATTACGCGAAACATTTAACAGTGATGCTAAAGAGATAGTGGTACCAATTGCGATTGAATATCCTGAGAATGATATCGTGATCACTATCCCTAAAGCAGGTGACAAGAAAAAACTATTAGAGCTCTCCGAAAAGAATGTAAATTATTTTAGAGAAGAGCTAAAAAAGAAAGGGATGTTATTGTTAGAAGATAAAACCGATAGTCAGATCAACGACGTATTAGTACAGCTTCAGCAGGATTTACAATTACAGCAATTGCCTGCACATATAGAATGCTTTGACAACTCAAATTTCCAGGGAAGCTACCCGGTTTCTGCAATGGTCTGCTTTAGAAATGGACAACCAAGTAAAAAAGATTATAGAAGATACAATGTAAAAACTGTAGAAGGGATAAACGACTTTGCGACAATGAAAGAGGTTGTTTTCAGGCGGTACAGAAGACTTACCGAAGAAAATGAGCCGCTACCTCAATTAGTGATCATCGATGGTGGTAAGGGCCAATTAAGCGCCGCCATGGAAAGTATCAAAGAGTTGAATTTAATGGGTAAGATGACGGTAGTTGGATTGGCAAAAAATGAAGAAGAGATTTTTTTTCCGGGAGATAAGGAATCGATCAAACTCTCCTGGGATAGCGAGAGCCTTAAATTAATTCGCAGAATAAGAGATGAAGTACATCGTTTTGGTATTTCATTTCACCGCAATAAGCGCAGCAAGGGGAGTCTTGCCAATGAATTAGAACAAATAAAAGGCATAGGAAAAGGCACCGCCGATAGTTTATTAAAAAAATTCAAATCAGTGAAAAATATCCGCGAAAAAACAATGGAGGAGTTAGCTGCTGAAATAGGAACAGCGAGAGCGACTATCGTTGTACGGTATTTTCATCCGGAAGCTTCTGCATAATTTTTTTTAAAAATACCGCATAAAAAAAGGCCTCTTCTTTTTGGAAGAGGCCTTTTGAATATTTAGACTAAATTAATAGCTCCATAAATCCTGCTCGTAATTAAAGATCTTATCTTTAAGTCTTTCGCCTTCTAATAATTGAAATACTGAATTATCAGCTAAACCAGGTAATGCGCTAATATCAAGATCATTCGGGTTGTCGATAGTTGTTTTAACGATCCTTCCGCTGAATTGTCTGCTTTCAAATAGATCTTCCCAGCTCATTCTTGCTCCAAAGTTTTTACCATTGTATACATCATACTTAGCAAAAATTGGTCTCATATCAGGATAGTAAACCCAAAACAATTCACTTTCACCTAAGTTGATACCTTGGCTTGTGATAACGTTTTTAACAGGCGCTATTCCTAATATTCTCCAGAATAAACGAGAGCTTTCTTTATCGAAGATAACTTCTTCTTTAATTCTGAATTTATAGAAAGAATCCAAATTAATTTCAGGTTTCGTTTTCTTAACACCGATCTGAACACCATTTGAGTCAATTATTGGTACTTCGATATCATCACCACTGATAACTTTAGCTACTTCAGCTTTAGTCATTGGTGTTGTGAAACGATCATCAATACTATTGAATACGGTTACCGCGCTATCCTGAATTGCTTGTAGCAAAATAGAAATGAAACGTTGGTTACCATTATTCTCATCAGCAGAATATCTGAAAGGAAGATTCATTTTTTCCCTTGTATCGATTTCACGCCAGATTTTATGACGATAAACGGCATCATCTGCTCTAAGATCTTCATACACTAAAGGAGCCCTGTCACGAAGACTTTTTGTATCAACAGCTTCTTCCGGACGAAGAGACTTACGCACTATCTTGATAGGCAAGCTATCAGGTGGCGGTGGCGGTGGTGGGGGTGCTACCGCAACTGTATCTACAACCTGAGCTCCAGCTTTTATGCTCGCTTTGGTTTTTCCTTTAGTTGTTCTCTTAGTCGTACTAGCGCCGCGTTTTACAACGGTACGCTTCTTTTTTTGTGCTTCTGTAATATTTACAAAAACGAACAAGCAAAGAGCCAATAAAACATACTTAACATAGTGCCTTTTCATACCTAGCTATTATTATTATTAATATAATGCAAAAGATTTACCATCAATTACTCTTTGTCCATCAGGACCGTTCACTTTAATATTATCGAATGTTACTACAGAACCAGGGCCACATCTTTTAATTAGCTGATCAAGTCCTGCTAAATTATTACCAGTGATCTGAGCCTGAGCTACGTTAGGGAAGTTTGCACCAGAAAAATAAACTGTTGCACCAACCACTGCATATTTCAAATCAAAATCAAAGTTTTCCAATTCTGCTCTGCAATACTGTTGGTTTTTAAATTCAACAGATGGCATTCTTGGTTTACCAGAAGCAATTTTAAATACTGGATCTGGAATTCTTTTTACACGGAAAGGAAAAGAAGTTGTTTTACCATTCGCAGTAACATTGATATTTGTAGGACCTACCTTAGATACACGAACAATTCTGTTAGAACCATTACCTGTAATAGTAGCACCGTTGATCGATACCTGAGTTTTATCCCAACCTGTAGGAGAACCAATAGTTACAGGATTATCAACTCCGATATAGAACACGTTCATTTTATCTAACATCACAGCAGATCCACCAGGTGTACCTACAGTGTATTGTACTTTTTCAGGAGAAGTAACTTTGTTACCGTGCTCATCTGTGTACACAACATTAACTTCAACAGTTTGTTGGCCGGAACCACCTGCTGTGATATCCATTTTAGCAACACCGTCAACAACAGGTACATTTGTACCTCTGATAGTAACAACCGGAGCAGCTGCAGAGCTATAAGCGCCCACACCAGCCTGGATAGTTAATTTATCGCCTGGCATAACATAGTTAGCACTTGCGTTCACTAACACAGCTGTCTTGTCCATATGTACTTTTACTTCGCCGATTTCTCTTTGGCAAAAAGCAACTACTTTATTTTCGGTGTTAGCGATATTATTTTGAAACTTACTAAGCATCGTTAAAGCTGCTACAGTAGGCGTCATGTGAAAATAAGCTCTTGTGAAATCTTTAGGTTTACCATCATCCCCAGTTGTAACTGGTGGTGCGATATCCATAGGTAATGAATTTTTAAATTCATTGTTAATAGCCGTATCTAAACCAAGGATTTGTGCTTTGTAGGCATATAATTTAGCTTCAAATTCTTTACCTTTTCCTTGATTTTCAAAAAGATTAGTAGATGAATTCAGGTTATCATCTGAAAAACGTTCTACACCATCTTTGATTTCTAAACCAGCGCCTTGTTTAACCTTTAATTTAAGGTCATCAATGTAATCGCTTAATTCTTTCGAAAGCAATTTAACTGAATCAGCTTTAGGTTGCCAGATCTTAGCTTGTTGAGCTGTCGGTCCACCTAATTCATCTTTCAATGTAGCTAACATTTTATCATTAGCGGAGTTAAGACTGCCTGTTGATTTTTGTAAGCTTGCGTCAACGGTTTTAAATGCGACGATTACCTCGTTCGACACGTTGATCGCTAATATAGCTGTTAACACCAAGTACATGATGTTAATCATCTTCTGCCGGGGCTCTTTTGGTAAAGCCATAATAATTTATATTTACTATTGTTTAATTAAATGTTAGTTACGTTCATTGGCGCAATTAAAACTGTATGGAATTTATAACTGATATAAAATCCAGGAGTTAGTAATTACTGAATATTAACGAGAACCTGCTTGCATTGCACTCAACATGTTACCATATACAGAGTTCAATTTAGTTAAGTTAGTTGCTAATACACCAATTTGTTCTTTAGCTTTTGCTGCATCATCAACAGTACTAACCATTGCTTCGCTCGCTTGTGCCATTTTACCATAAAAGCTGTTTAACACTTTTAAGTGGTTGTTGCTTTCATTTAATTCCAGTTCGTAAATAGTATTTAAAGAACCTAGGTTTTTAGTTAAAACCTGAACTTGTTCGTGGAAATGCTTAGTGCTTTCAGACGCATTGTTGAAAGATGTTAATGTAGATGCACCGTTTGTAAATGCAGTAGATAAAGTACCCATTGCAACAGTAGCTTCTTTAGTTTTAGCACCAAAATCACTTGTAGATTTTACAACATCACCGATTTCGCCGATGTTATTTACTGTGCTACCTAATTTGTGAAAACCTTCACCTAATTTCTTTAAAGTAACAGGAGTAATATCAGCTTCAGCTAACATTTTGTCCATAGAATCTATAGCACTGTTATGAGAGCTCATGTCAACAGATGGATCGTCGTCATGATTTTTTGGTTTAACCCACTCAAGGATAGCATAGATTAAAAAGATACCACTTTCAGTCCACATACCTACGCTAAGCATAGCATCTGCGAATCCTTGGTTAGTAAGTTTTGCCCATGCAGCGAAGATAATTACCGAAGCTCCTAAGCTTACAAGTACATCGATTAACGTTAAAAAAGTTCTTTTGTTGGCAGCCATGATCTTTAAAATTTAAAAGTTTTAATTTTGGGATTATTTGTTAACATTTCACAATCGTTATAAGCGCGTCTATGCAAGCAAGCATTATCCGCACCCCACCAATACTACTTTTCAGCAATCTTGGAATTTAATCTTTTATTATCCACGTTTTCTTACAGCTGTAGGTAAATCAATTACCGTACGGAAACCTATATAAGATTTCGCTGTATCCTGATATTCGTATGTACGTGTACTAGTTTGTAAGAAATAACCTACATCCTTCCAGCTACCACCACGAATAACTTTACGTTTCATTCTTGGAGGATCTGAATCTTTTGCATTCCAGCGAATATCCGGATTCATGTCATGTTGGAAAGAGTAACCACCTTCATAGTATAAAGATGAGGTCCATTCAGCAACGTTACCAGCCATATTGTATAGACCGAAATCGTTTGGCCAGTAAGCATCGGCTCTAACAGTGTAGAAACCGCCATCTTCAGGATAGTTACCGCGACCAGGTTTGAAGTTAGCTAATAAACATCCTTTCTTATTTCTTAAGTAAGGACCACCCCAAGGATAAGGAGCTTGTGAGCGACCGCCACGAGCAGCATATTCCCATTCAGCTTCTGTTGGTAAACGGAAATCTGATTCAGGGTTTCTTTTCTTAGATTGAAGGAAAGCGTTTAAGTATTGTGTTCTCCATTGGCAGAAAGCATTAGCCTGTTTCCAGTTGATACCAACCACAGGATAGTTTCCGAACGCAGGATGAGCGTAGTATTTTTTAGACATTGGCTCGTTGTAAGAGTAAGAGAAATCTCTAACCCAACAAAGCGTATCAGGATAAATAGGAATATCTGTTTTTATAATGAATGTAGAACGAGGAATTGTAGCATCCTTGTTCATAGCAGAAGCCTTATAATCAAATACTTCAGAATGATAGATCATTTTATCAGCATTCAATTCTTTTTTTCCAAAGATCCTGTTATCCGGAGTAACGATCATCGCATCAACTTTTTCTAAAGTTGCTTTATCGCCCCATTTAATAGTAGCTGCTTTTTTCCAATCGATTGCTTCTACACCATCTGAGTTTTGTTTAACAAATCCCATTTGCTTTGCAGCAATTGAATCTCTTACCCAGTTAGTGAACTGGCGATATTCATTATTGGTGATCTCAGTAGCATCCATCCAAAAGCCGCTGATTGAAACTGATTTGTTACGTGCAGTGTATGAGTAGTTAATATCTTCATCACTAGGCCCCATGTGAAAAGTTCCTGGTGGGATATACACCATTCCTGGAGGTCTGATCTGTAGCCAGGTTTTTGAAGGCGCTACGCCGTGCAACTGCCCGTCGTTCGGCATGCCTGCACTTTGGTTACTTTTGCAACTTGAAAAGGTCACAACAGCTAATACTGCTATAATTACAAGCAATTTATTCATCGTATAAATTTTGAGAGTATTTGACAAATGTAATGATTATTTTGAATTATATGCATTTTAGTAATAATTTCTGATAAAAATTACTCCTAAACTGCTTAAAACGTTTGTTATATAAAGATATTACCTGTTAAATTTATTCTCGGTTCTTACTGCTATCATTAACTCATCAGCTGAATCAAACGGAGCTGCACAACTATAATCGTGACAGAGGTACGCCAAAGTTTGATTTTCACGAAACCTATACGCAAGCATTGGGAAATCGTTGTTGTCAACAAACGAACACATTGTTAATTTGTTGGGAATGCAAGCTATGGATATTTTTTGATTTAGAGAAAGAAAATTTTGGCCCACTATAGAAATCTCCTGTAAGCCAGCGACTTGCAGCAATAAAAACCTACCCCAAACACCAAAAGAAGTAGGATATTTTAGGGCCGTCGGCAAAATGCCTGCTAACATATCAACCGACCTTTTTCTCCAATCTGTTGTATCAAATATGACCGATAATTTAAAAAGATTGATCGCCATTACCGCATTTCCGGAAGGGACCGCCCCATCATATATCTCTTTTTTTCGTACGATGATATCATCCTGCATTTTATTAGTAAAGAAAAAGTACATATTTTCTTCGTCGCTAAAATTGTCAATTACATACTTACACCAGTTTTGTGCATCCGTTAAATAGCGTGTATCAAAAGTTATCTCATACACGCTTATGCATGCTTCTATCAGGTACGCATAATCGTCTAAGAAAGCAGGATATTTTGCGATACCATTTTTAAAAGTATGTTGTAATTCACTATCCTTCTTTTTAAAATTGGTCAGAATGAATTGATAATTTTTCTCTGCGATCTGTTTGTAATCCTCATCTTGCAATACGGCGGCGGCTTTACTAATAGCAGTAAGCATTAAAGCGTTCCAGCTTAAGATGCTCTTATCATCCAGCAAAGGTTTTATCCTTTTGCTTCTTACCTGTTTTAATTTTTGCAATGAAGCCCCGATCGTTTTCTCGAATTCATTTTGATCAATGCCTTTTCTTTTTGCAAATTCATCGATCGGTACAAGTATGCGCAGAATATTTGTTTCTTCCCAATTTCCTTTAGTTGTTACATTGTAATATTCACAAAATATTGCGGCATCACTACCGAGTATAGTCTCAATTTCTGTTTTTTGCCAAACGTAATATTTCCCTTCCACTCCTTCGCTATCGGCATCCAGTGCGGCATAAAAACCGCCGCCTTCCTGCAGTAATTCTTCTTTTACAAAAGCGATAGTTTTTCTGATGGCCTGCTCATATTTTTTATCATTGGTGATCTGAAAGGCATCGCATAAAATTATTATCAGCAACGCATTATCATACAGCATCTTTTCGAAATGCGGCGCCAGCCATTCTCTATCTGTACTGTACCTTGCCAATCCGCCTGCAACATGATCATAAATGCCGCCTTGTAACATTTTATCGATTGATAGTAATGCTTGTTGTAGGGCATCTTGCGTTCCGGTGAAATAATAATATTGCAACAGATATTGAATAGTGAATGTTTGCGGGAACTTTGGCGCATTGCCAAAACCACCCCATTCTTTATCTGCGTTTTTTAAACTGTTCTCATAAATAGTATGGCAATGAGCTTTCGTAAATAATTCATGGATCGGAATATTGATCGCTGTGTTTGCAACCTGGCCTATATTATTTGACTGAGTTAGGTACGCTGTAAGATTTTCTGCCTGCGCTTCTATTTCATGTTTTTTTTCTCTCCACGCCTGCGCGAGTCCCTGCAAAACTTCTACCCAGGAAGAACGGTTATATGCCTGCACCGGAGGAAAATAAGTTCCTCCATAAAAAGGTTTTTTTTCGGGCGTTAAAAAAACATTGAGTGGCCAACCCCCGCTTCCCGAAATTGCCTGAACCGCATCCATATATATGTGATCAAGATCGGGACGTTCTTCTCTATCTATTTTTATATTAATGAAATGCTCGTTCATGAATTTAGCCGTTTCCTCATTTTCAAAACTTTCTCTTTCCATTACATGACACCAATGACAAGCTGCGTAACCAATACTCACCAATATTATTTTGTTTTCTTTTTTTGCTTTGTCTAATGCTTCGTTGCCCCATGGATACCAATCAACGGGATTGTGTGCGTGCTGAAGCAAATAAGGACTTGTTTCGTTTATTAAATGGTTCAATGGATGAATTGTTTAATTGTTGATATGCTGCCTAAATGTAATAATTTATCTATTGAACAATAAAAAACAATTGATCAATTCACCAATAAAACAATTAGTAGTTATTTCTTTTTTTGAGAAGATAAGAAAAGATCTAACGCGGAAACCATGCTGGGAGCTTTTGGTTGTGGCGCCTTGATATCTAATAATAAACCTGCGTCTTCGACTGCTTTTAAAGTGTTAATGCCGAAAGCGCCGATCTTGGTTCCGTTCTGTTTGAATTTCGGAAAATTTTCCAGCAGACTTTTTACACCGCCCGGTGTAAAAAAACAGATCACATCAAACTTTTTAGCGATGACTTCTTTGATATCGTTGCTGATAATTTTATATAAGACCGGCGTGGCAAATTCGCAGTTATGCGCTTTTAACCAGGTTGTAATTTCGTTATCAAAAGATTCGGAACAAGGGTATAAAAATTTT
Source organism: Bacteroidota bacterium (assembly GCA_013288745.1). Taxonomy (GTDB): domain Bacteria; phylum Bacteroidota; class Bacteroidia; order Chitinophagales; family Chitinophagaceae; genus Ferruginibacter. The sequence continues at coordinate 1,577 of JABDBG010000048.1, read as the reverse complement.
TCGTTGTCTTTATGTTTATTGATCACATCGAACAAACTTTTATTGCTGCCATCAGCGCCGTAAAAAACTTTACGTTTGCGGTATAAGATGAATTTTTGAAGATACAATGCTACAGCTTCTGTAATGCAAAAATATTTAGTATCCTGCGATACGCTCACTTTCATCTCATCGCAGATACGGAAGAAATGATCGATAGAATTACGGCTGGTGAATATTACGGCGGTATAACTTGCTATATCAACTTTTTGTTTGCGGAAATCTTTAGAGGGTATCCCTTCCACCACGATAAAAGGATGGAAATGTAACTCAATACCAAATTTCTTTGCTAAGTCAAAATAAGGCGATTTTTCACCTTCGGGCTTAACCTGGGTAATAAGTACTTTCTTAACTGCCTTATCTATTGATTCTGAATTTTTTGCACTGCTAGTAGCCATGTGTGGTATGAGGGTTTTTCAATAGTTCTGCAAAGTTAGAGATTTTTGTTTAATAAAATCAATAGCGATTTGTAAATCAATAAAAGAGGAATTACTTCCAACCCTACTATATAGATCAAAAAATTAAGACTACTTATTTTTAACTGGTGTTTTAATAGTCCATAAGAACGATAGAATCTGAGCAGTACCAGCAAGCCGATAAATATGAATGACACTATTATGCCCGCGCTAACCAAACCATTATCAGAAAATGCCATTACTATAATAAATGGCAACAATAATATGCCTGCTATTTTATTGATAAGAAAAATAACGAACAGATATGTATTGGTTACATCTGCATATCCTGTTAGCCATCCTGTAAATTTCAATGATAAAAATTTACCCAAATAAATAATGGCTAATAAGACAACACAAAACAGCATTAACGGTACAGTTTTTAATGCCGGAACCGTGTGATAATAACGAAATATAAGGTAAACATAAATGCCTCCTGTGATCGTAAATAAGATGTTGAAAAGTAAAGAGGGAAGCTTTGCCTGTAATAACTGATCTGTTAACTGGCCCTGTCGTAACGGCACGTTAGAAAAAACTCTGAACAAATTATTGAAATATTGAAAATAGAAAAAACTTAAAACTGATAATACCAACACAATACTTAACAGTATATAAAACATCAGGTCATCTGTAGGCTGATGCTTTACTTTGTTTTGCATCGCAACAGGTTTTCTTTCTGTACTTAAAAAAATATTCTGATGTAATATTTTATGCAAGGCACTATCGTATGATACGGGAAGAGGTTTGGCTATTATAACAGGTTTTATTATTGAATCCTTTTTTGCGATCGTAGCAGTATCATGCTTTTGGGCAAATAGTAAAGCAGGTAGCAATAACAAGACAATAAGATTAAATACCCGTTTCAATATAGTAGATAGTTTATTGTTGCAAAAATAGCTATCAATCAAACAGTTTCTGCTTTTTGCAATAACTATTATTTTTTAGTGACGGCCATTTAGAAATAAGTTACATAACCAAAATGTATTTTGGAAGCCAGACTTAGATTAAACGGTATATTATCCGCTTTACCCACAGCATAGCTGACATTCAATAATCCCACCTTGGTTTCAAATACCAGGCCCAGTC
>JABDBG010000047.1 GCA_013288745.1 Bacteroidota bacterium | reverse complement strand
GTAATTATTATAACAACAAAAAAAGGATTGAGCAGAAAACCTGTTATAAACCTTACTTCAAGATATGGTATAACAAAACCTATCGTTTATAAATTATTAGATAAATCTGATTTCATAAAATTACAGGCGGATCTTAATCCTGTTGGATATTATGCTACTAATACTCAAACAGATACATTACCTAATACAGATTGGGTAAAAGAATTATATAAAAACGGAGTAGAACAAAATTATAATCTTTCTATATCTGGCGCTGCAGGCCCTGATGGAGTAGCACCTACTGTTAATTACTACATGTCTGGTGTTTACAACAAACAAAAAGGTATTTATTTAAATAATAGCTCAGAACTATACGGGTATAAACTTAATACAGATTTCAAATTAACGAGCAGGATAAAAGTTGGTGAAACATTAGATGCAACTCAAAGAAGCACTAGCCCGGTTGATTATGCTATTGACCCTACAAGTAGCGTTCTTAGTCCTCGTTTTAATGCTCCCTTTTTAACAGTACCAACAATGGCTGTTTATGGTCCTACTCCTGGTTCATATGGAGCTAGTCCTTCAGGTTATACAAATGCTAACCCAATTGCACAGATCTTATCAAAAACCAGGAATATAACGCAATCAAATATTCAGGCAAATGTATATGCAGAAGTAAAGCTGCCTTTATCACTTACTTTCAGAGCAACTTTGGGCTATACAATTTTTAACGAACAAGGTAATTCTTTCGAAGCTCCGTATACAGCAGCAGGTGAAACTGTTACTTTGGCTAAATTGTTTAAAGATTTCGTTTCTTACAAAAGTTTGCTAAATGCCTACACTTTGGCACATGATAAATCTTATGGCAACAACAATTTAAATGTGTTAGTAGGTTTTGAACAATACCAGGGTATTTATAATGCAGTTTATACAAGTGAAACAAATGTACAACCTGCACAATATGCTTATTTCCCTTTGAGTGGTTACATCACAAATATTGCTAACGGTGGTTATGATCCTTATCCTTTGGTTCAATCTTATTTCGGAAGGATCAACTATAATTATAATAATAAATATTATTTATCGGTGTCTGCAAGAAGTGATGCTGATTATATCAAATTTGGTGCTGGAAATCAATCAGGATTCTTCCCTGCTGCTTCTGCAGGCTGGAAGATGAGTGACGAGCCTTTTTTCAAACAAGCGCTTCCTAAGATCAATTTCTTAAAACTTCGTGCAAGCTATGGTACAATTGGAAATAGTAATATCGGAACATATAAATTCCTTTCCGGCTATTCTTCAAACATGGCACAGAACTTTGCTCCGGGAGCCACGCCTATTCTTACCAATACTCAAACTAATATCGCCAATCCAAACGTTCATTGGGAAACCAATAGTGAAGTTAATATTGGTGTAGATGGAGAAGCTTTACGCAGTAAATTATTTTTTACTGTGGAATGGTACGATAAAGTTACCCATGGTATGTTATATAATATACCACTTACTCCAAGCTCAGGGTTCAATAATCCAAGCTTTAATACTTTTACGAGTAATATAGGTAAGGTTGATAATAAGGGCGTAGATATCCAGTTAGGATATAAAGACCATGTCAGAGCACTTAATTATACTGTTACATTTACAGGATCATTTAATAAAAATAAAGTAATAACGCTTGATGGAATAAATGGTGCCTATATTAAAGACGGACACAACGATTACGGCCCTCCGGGTTCTCAAGGTCCAATGAATGGTGAAGATCTAACATACACTGCAGCAGGTTATTCATTTGGCCAATTCTATGGTTTAAAAGTATTAGGTATTTATCAGACTGATCAGCAAGCGATCGATCGTGGTATTACCCAATTTGGTAAAACACCGCATGCAGGCGATCTTATCTATTATGCAAAACCAGGACATACAGATGTTACGGAACTGGATGATACTGTCATAGGTAATCCTTATCCTAAATTCACTTATGGGTTTAATTTGAACTTAAGCTGGAAAGGGTTTGACCTATCAGCATTATTCCATGGGGTTCAGGGCGTACAGCTATTTAACGGAGTCGCACCTTATTCAGAAGGATTATTCTTAAATAACGGTAATAGTAATACAACGTCAAAAGTATTTGGAGCGTCTAATCTAGGTACGAATGGTGTAACGGGTCAACCGGAATTAGGACCTGATGCTACAGATCCTAACGGTAACTACAGGCATCCAAGTAGTTATTTTGTTGAGAACGGTAGTTATTTGAAATTGCAAAATTTACAGATCGGATACACTTTCTCTAACAGATTGCTAGCTAAAGCAAGAATTAGAAATGCACGCTTGTTCGTTATGGGCAACAACCTTTTCACTATAACAAAATATACGGGATTAGATCCTGAATTAGGAAGTAGTGACCAAAGTTCAAATAACGGTACAACGAATCGCGGTATTGATGGACCATATAAATATCCGAGTGTAAGATCTTATTCAGCAGGCTTAGATCTTAGTTTTTAAGAAATATCATTAATGTTATATTTAAATTAATAACGATGCGCAATAAAGTTTTAATAATCGGAATAGTAAGTCTGGCCTTTTTTGGGTGTAAAAAACCAGTAACAGTAGCCAACTTATCTCAGCAGAATGGTACAGTGTATCCTTCTACTATTGATCAGCTAACTTCCATTTTAGCTGACGGGTACGCAAATACCCGCTCTCAAAATCTATACGGCTGGGGCTTTTTGCCTGTAACCGGTATAGTTAGTCATGAATTAGGTACAACAGGTAATTTGAATCTTGTTGATCAAAATAAAGATGCACCATATAATGACTTTCCAACTACAGCGTTATGGATCTCAAATACCTGGAATGGTTTATATGCCGGTGTTAAGGATGCAAACTCTGCTTTAGATGCAGCATCATTTTACGAAAAAAATTACGCCGTAGCGGGAGATTCAGCTGCTATACGTAGTATAAGAGGAGAAGCTTATTTTCTTCGTGCATGGTATTATCTTCAACTGGAATGTTTTTACGGAGAAAAATATATTGATATCAAAGCGCCAGCCAGTAGCGATGCAAATATATTAGGCGTACCTGTATATACATCTACACCAACAACATTGGCGCAAACTCAGGCACCAAGAGCAACTGCCCGCCAGGTATGGAATCTTATCACTTCAGATCTTAATACAGCAATAACTTTATTACCGACCTCATGGTCAGGAACAAATATCGGAAGAGCTACCTCATGGGCTGCGAAAGGGCTTTTGGGTAAAGCATACGTGTTCACTCAAAATTTTGATAGTGCAAAAACCGTATTGAGTGATGTGATCACAAATGGTACAGGGCCGCGTGGATTGCCTTTACAATTGATGCCATTTAATATTTATAAACAAGCGTTTAATTCTAATGTTTATCCGGGAGAATTAAATTCAAATACCGATCAGAAATTCAATCAGGAATCTCTATTTGAAATGGAAGTTGAAAGAGTTGGCGGGAATGGCGGTTATGGTATTTTTGGTAATACGCCGAATTTATACCTTACTTGCAGTTGGGGATTATTTATGGCACCTTCCGGATTTAAAGATGATGGTGCTTTTGGAAGTGTTGACGGCATGGGATATGGTGCCTGCTATGTACAGGAAAAAAGCTTATCACGTTTTGGATTTGCAATGTCTCCTGATTCTTTGGATCAAAGTTCTTTAGTACCTAATCCTGCCTACAGTTCAACTGCTAATGCAGCAGGTTATGTTAGTACTACTCTAGTACCAGGGGCATATTATCAACATTTATCTGATAGCTTTAGAAATTCCAACGGGGCTGATCCTCGTTTATATGTTAGCGCTTTAGAACCATATTATGATACAGTTTTATTTTCTGGTTCTGGCACAGCAACAGACAGATTAAGAAGACCGGTAGCTAAAACCGTAAATATATATGCCGTAAATGGTCCTACAGCACCTGCTGAATCAGGCAGAGGCGATGGTTTCCTTGGATGGAATTTAAAAAAATACCAAACACTTGATGCAAGTACAAATGAAACAGTACAATGCGAAGGAGCTAATTTTTACCTTTTGCGTTTGGCTGACGTTTATTTATTGTATGCAGAAGCTTGTATGAATACGGGCGACGCTACTAACGCATTAGAATATATCAATAAAGTCCATCGTAGAGCTTACAGCCAGCCTATAAATTCACCATCTGGATTTGATTATGCCAGTCTTACAGCGCTTACAAAAGCGGATCCTTCTGATGTGAATCTTCTTCACAATCCTTTGGCTTATGAAAGATTTATCGAATTATATGCAGAAGGCCATTGGTGGTTTGATATTGGAAGATGGGGTAACAGTACTAACAGTACTGCCGGCGGTTCCCCTTATAATAGCAATTTTGGTAGCAATGAAGCTACTTATTATGGAAGTTTATTACCGAATCAGACACCAAGTCAATGGACTAATAATCAATCGTATAGTTATCCAATACCGACAGAAGAAGTGAATGCAAATTCATTATTGTCTGCTCAACCCAACGGAGGTCAAAATCCCGGGTATTAATATAATTAGGATTAACAATAAATTAAGTAAGTAAAAAGCCATTGTAAAAATGGCTTTTTACTTTTAAACTACCTTGTGATGCAACTAAAATAGTAGTTATCGCATCTTCAATAAGAACGGTGTGAGTTAAACAAGAATAAAAATTACCATGAAGAATAGAATATTTTTTTTACTGATAATAGTAAGTTGTTTTGGATGTAAAAAATCCAAACATCCTTCTTTCGCTTTTGACGGAACCGTTGTCGCGTATGCGCCTGCGCCTGTTACAAAGTCAGTTAATAAAAGGGTATTTGCGCATATTTTACCTTGGTTCGAAACACCAGCTTCATTAGGATCTCCTGAGCATTGGGGTGTACATTGGACCATGAATTTAGGAAGCGATTATCCCGAAACATTTGTAAATGGCCAGCGTCGCATCGCATCTAACTATAATCCATTGATAGGGCCATATGCTTCGGGTGATACGGCTGTGATCGATTACCAGTTACTATTAATGAAACTGAGTGGCATTGATGGTGTATTTATTGATTGGCCTGGCGTAGGATCTAATCTTGGACAAAACCTTGATCTGCCGATGGCAAAACACAATACAGATGTGATCGTTTCACGATTAGCGAGAGTTGGACTTAAGTATGCTATTGTATACGAAGACAATGATTTATCGGCTATGAATAATGATTCGAATTTGATTGCTCATGCTCAAGCGGATATGAGTTATCTAAAGACTAATTATTTTCCTGATCCGGATTATGAATATATTTCAAACCAGCCTTTGTTGCTCGATTTTGGTCCGCAGGCGCCATTATTAAACAGTGTAGCAGATACTGCGGTATGGACGAGTATCTTTTCTATATTATCTCCTAAACCAGCTTTCTTTACTTTATCTAATCACTCTGACCTGGCAGGAGCAAATGCTACCGGAGAGTTTGTTTGGGTGTATTCAAACGGTGTATCAAGCTTAAATAGTTTTTATAATCCAAGTTATAACCCGGGTATTAAAATATCCGCTGCATATCCTGGGTATAATAGTTTTTATGCACAGGGAAATCCTGAAGGAACGCCCGGCGGCCCAACATGGGTAATTACACCAAGTGTATCTCTTTTCAAGCAAACACTTGATCTCGCAGTACAGCAAACTAATAATCAATATATCCAATTAGTTACCTGGAACGATTATGGTGAAGGAACTATAATAGAACCAACAGTGCAGTTCGGTTATGGATACCTTACTACATTACAGAGTGATCTGCAAGTATCAAGTTTGTCGCAATCAGATCTGGAAGCAGTTGCTAAATTATATCAGCTAAGGCAAAGTAATGTGGGTAATGCCGCAGCACTGGCAAAATTGGATCAAGGCTTTTATTTTATGGCTTCATTACAAATGGATAGCGCTAAAGCCTTATTGAATTCATTTTAGTTTTATATAATGATGATATTAAAAAGCTCTCAACTTAATGGAGAGCTTTTTTGTTGAACGCGATAGCAGTAATAACATTTTAATTAATTATCTATTACAAGCCAAGCACATCCTTCATACTATAAATTCCTTTTTTATCTTTTAAAAACTCAGCAGCTAAAACCGCGCCTGTTGCAAAACCGGTTCTGTTATGTGCTGTATGAATTATTTCAATATCATCAATAGCAGAATGATACTTAACAGTATGCGTACCCGGCGCAGGATCAATACGCTTGCTGGTAATTAATAATTCATCTGCCGCAGGCTTCTCATCATTTACCCATTTATGTTTTCGGTCTAAATTTGCCATTACTTGTTCAGCCAAAGTAATAGCTGTTCCGCTTGGCGCATCTTTTTTTTGTGTATGATGGATCTCTTCCATCGTTACCTCATAATTCGTTTGCTTATTCATTAGCGCAGCTAATTTTTTATTTAGCTCGAAGAAGATATTTACGCCAATGCTATAATTGCTGGAGTATAATAAAGAACCATTTTTTTCTTCGCATTTCTTTTTTACTATATCCCATTGTTCTAACCAGCCGGTACTTCCGCTAACGATGGGCGTACCTGCATCCAGGCAAGTCATAATGTTTTGTAAGGCCGTATGTGGACTGGTAAACTCAATGGCTACATCGCACTTATTTAAATTCTCTTTTGTGAATTCAGCAAGCGTAGCGATATCTATTTTTAATCCGATGGTATGTCCTCTTTGCAAAGCAATTTCTTCAATAGCCTTACCCATTTTACCGTAACCAATTAATGCAATTTTCATTGTTGTTTCTTTTAATATCGCTTTCCTATTTTCATTACAAGACTAATACCATTTGTGTTGGCCATATCACTATATCCCGGTTTAAATTCTAAACTAATATCATCGCTTACATCAAATGTTTTAAGATGTGCATCTACCGTTGCATCAACAACATTCAATCCCCAAAAAATAATAAAGAACAAAACAGAGTAATCTATATTTTGCCTGAATACATTTCGGTTAGCTAATAAAGATGCCTGTGAATATATTCTAAGACTTGGGTCTATATTAGGGTCATTTACCAAGCCACTATCTATCACAGATTGACGGTAAGCTTTTTTAAACTGATTATAGGTTTTAAGGTTGTAAAAAAATATGCCACCTGTTATTCCTAATGCAGCATATATCAACGGGATCTTCCAGTATTTACGATTATATGCTTGACCTAAACCCGGTAATATGGCAGATCTTATAGTTGCCTGCCGTGGGCTGAATTTTCTTGATGTATGCGTTACATTGGGATTCATTGAAAGGATATTCGCACTGTCTTGCGGAGCTATCGGTTTAAGCATACTATCTCTTCTTCCCATATGATGAAAACCTCCGGGCATCACAAAAGCATGGTGACTGGTATCTTTTGCAGGAAAAATCAGGCTGTCTTTTTTTGGAGTCACAGAACTATCTCCAAACACCTGTGCAAAACTGCCTGGTGAAAAAAAAATCAGTAAGAAAAAAATAAAAAATATGGATAGTAGCTTTTGCATTAACTCACTTTAATATTCAATTTATCCAGTAAAGCATTTAATTCCTCTAAAGAATAATAATCAAAAGTAATGGTGCCATTGCCTTTTTTATTATGCGCCAGCTTCACTTTTGTATTGTAATGTGATGCTAAATTATCTTCTATCTTTTTATAAGCGGTAGGCAATTGGGGTTTTACAGAATTTTTAACAGCACCGCCGCTACCAGTGTATATTTTACGAACAAGGTCTTCCGTTTGCCTAACAGATAATTGCTTGTTTTTTATTTCAGAAAAAATATACAATTGTTTATCTACCACATCCACATTGATCAATGCTCTTGCATGCCCCATGCTTATAATTCCTGTGCGCACAGCGATCTGAATATCAGGAGGTAATTTTAATAAGCGAATGTAGTTGCCGATCGTACTTCTTTCTTTGCCCATTCTCTCAGCTACTTGTTCCTGTGTGTAATCCAGTTCATCCATTAAACGTTTGTAGCTTAATGATATTTCTATCGCGTTTAAATTTTCGCGCTGTAAATTTTCTAATAGTGCCAGTTCTAATAATTCCTGGTCATTTGCCTGGCGAACATATACAGGTACATCCTTTAGTCCTGCGATCTTTGACGCGCGGAATCTTCTTTCGCCTGCTATCAAACGATATTTTCCTGATGCTGTTTTTGAAACGGTCAGTGGTTGAATGATATCATGGATCTTTATAGATGCGGCTAATTCTCTTAAAGCTGTTTCATCAAAATCTTTGCGGGGCTGCTTCGGATTCACTTCTATCTGATCAAGAGATATACGGTTGACGCCTGTTTTTTTTTCAACTACTTCAGGTTTTAATGTATCGGCAGTAGATTTTAAATCAGAATCGATATTCTGCAATAAGCTGCGAATACCTTTTCCTAATGCATCTTTTTTATTTGGAGCGTTCATCTGAGTTATAAGTTATAGGTTGTAAGTTTTAAGTCCTTTAAGTTGTAAGAGATCAATTAACTTATCACTTAAAACTTAGTACTTATAACTATTGTATTATTTTATCTTCCTGGTTAATTTTTGTAAGGTTGTTTTTTTGTAAGATCTCTTTAGCAAGATTTAAATAGTTGAAAGACCCTTTGCTTTCTGCATCATATAAAATAACGGGCTTACCAAAACTTGGCGCTTCGCTCAATCTTGTGTTACGATGAATGATGCTGCTGAAAACCATTTCATCAAAATGCCTGCGCACTTCACTAACAACCTGGTTGCACAAACGCAAACGCGCATCGTACATGGTCATTAATATGCCTTCTATTTTAAGGTCTGGATTCAAACGATTTTGAACGATCTTAACCGTATTTAATAATTTACCTAATCCTTCCAGGGCAAAAAATTCTGTTTGTACCGGAACCACTACACTATCAGAAGCCACTAAGGCATTTACCGTGATCAAACCAAGCGATGGCGAACAATCAATAATAATGAAATCGTATTGATCTTTGATGGGGTCTAAAATTTTCTTTAATACACCTTCACGATTGGGATAATTGATCATTTCAATTTCTGCACCAACCAGATCTATATGCGATGGTATCAGGTCAAGATGCGGGATCTCGGATTTTAACACAACATCTTTCGCTTCCACTTCATTTACCATACAATCGTACAGGCTTTGGGTAATATTGTTCAGATCGAACCCAATACCTGTTGTGCTATTTGCCTGCGGGTCTGCATCTACCAGTAAAGTTTTATATTCCAGTACAGCTAAACTTGCTGCCAAATTGATTGCCGTTGTCGTTTTGCCAACTCCACCTTTTTGATTTGCTATTCCTATTGTTCTTGCCATGGTAGCGCACCCCTTCAGGGCCGTTTATTTACTTTTTACTTAAAAATTGTCCTGGTACCTAATCCTGCCAAAGATAATATAATGTATCTCAAATAGTAGTATAATGTGACCTATAGCTATGAGTTTTTCTTTAAATTGTGTACTCTTGTAAGCCCGTTGTGGACAACTCACGGGCAGACTGACAAATTTGGCTAACGAGCCTAAAAAATCACCTCCAAAAAAGGGTAAAATTTATCGTTTTTAAATAGAATCAAGATAAAATGATCACAATTATATCAGGAACCGACAGAAAAGGAAGTAATACCCAGAAAATAGCCCTTGAATACCAGTCCATTCTTAAAGAAAGAGGAATAGATGCAAAAATTCTTTCATTAGTTGGCGTAGATGTGGGTGAAAGAAATGCCGATTTTGAAAGAATAGAAGAAGAAATATTGATACCCACAACCACTTTTGTTATCATTTCACCCGAATACAATGGCAGTTTTTCAGGCGCCTTAAAATTATTTTTTGATACCAGCCGTGTACATCTTTGCTGGTGGCATAAAACTGCCCTGCTTGTTGGCGTGGCTACGGGCAGGGCAGGGAATCTGCGTGGTATGGAACACTTAACAGGTATTTTAAACCATATGAAAGTAATGGTTCATTTTAATAAACTGCCTATTTCATCAGTCGATAAAATGTTGGATAGTGATGGAAGAGTTGTTAATGAACATACAATAATGGCCATCAACCATCAATTAAATGAGTTTTTTGGGGTTGATAAAAAATAAAATGCTTTCTCATTCGTCTTACCACTTACTCAATCTTACATAATTTATGCGTTCTCCACTTGGTGCTTTTATTTTTATTTCCATCATGTTATTGCTGGATACTTATATTTTTCAAGTTGTAAAATCTGTTTGCCAGAATATCTCTCCAAAGGCGCGAACGATCATATATGTTATTTATTGGGGAATCACTGTTTTGGCAGTAATAGGCTTTTTGCTTTTTATATTTACAGATCCTGATCTGTTGCCAAGAAAATTGCGCACATATGTGTTCGCCACCATTCTTGGATTATTTATGGCTAAGCTAGTTGGCTTTATTTTCTTTTTATTGGATGATCTTCGCCGGTTGATACAATGGACAGCAGGCAAATTATTTTATAATAACACGGAGGGAGAAACAAGCGTTGGTGATGGCATTAGTCGCTCCGCATTCCTTAGCTGGCTTGGATTAGCGGCTGGCGGTGGATTGTTTACCACATTGGTATATGGTTACAGCAATAAATACAATTACAAAGTAAAAAATATACAATTAGCCTACGGTAATTTACCCGCAGGATTTAAAGGCATAAAAATTTTACAAATAAGCGATATCCATAGCGGAAGCTTCATGGATAAAAAAGCGGTACAACATGGTGTTGATATGATATTGGCACAAAATGCAGATATCATTTTATTTACAGGAGATCTGGTAAATGATAAGGCAACAGAAATGAAAGAGTACATGGATGTTTTTAATCAGCTAAAAGCACCGATGGGTGTTTATTCAACCTTAGGTAATCATGATTATGGTGATTATGTGAGCTGGCCAAATGGGGGCATTACTAAAGCACAAAATTTAGAAAATGTAAAAAAAATACATAGCGAATTAGGCTGGCGCTTATTAATGAATGAACATGTTATCTTAAAAAGAAACGGTGACGAAATTGCTTTATTAGGTATTGAGAACTGGAGCGCCAAAGCAAGGTTTCCAAAACATGGAAGAATGGATCTGGCTTATCCCGGTACGGAAAAATATCCTTTTAAAATATTAATGAGCCATGATCCGAGTCATTGGGATGCGCAGGTAAAGCCAGACTATAGCGATATCGACCTAACATTAAGCGGACATACACACGGTATGCAATTCGGCATTGAAATACCAGGATTTAAATGGAGCCCGGTGCAATATATGTATCAGGAATGGGCAGGCTTGTATGAAGATGCCAAGCAAAAATTATATGTGAACAGAGGTTTTGGATTTATTGGTTATCCGGGAAGAGTAGGGATAATGCCTGAGATCACTGTAATTGAATTGGTATAATTGTCTGAACTGGGATTCGTCGGATTTAATATGGATTTTAAATCCGTTAATCCAGGAATCTGGCGAATCCTAATCCCAATTCAGATCAACACGCGATTACTGAATTATAAAATTACCCAAAGCGTAAGGATTCTCTCCTACAGGTATCGTCTTTATTACGGTATTTGTTGTTGTGTTAATTACACTAGCTGTATTGTCAATAATACTTGTTACATATACTTTACTGCCATCAGGAGTAACACTAATGCCAAAAGGATCATTGCCTACATGAATCGTAGAACCAATAGTATTGGTCGTAGTATTGATAACACTTACCGTGCCCAAATCGGTGTTGGATACATATACTTTACTTCCATCAGGACTCATAGCTAAAGCAATTGGGGCATTTGTTGTTATGGCAGCTGATATAGTATTAGTTGCGGCATTAATCACGTCGACTGCTCCATCTCCCATAACCCCCACATATACTTTACTTCCATCAGGACTTACTACTATATTGTATAAAGTTTTTCCTATTGGTATAGCGGTTGTGATAGTATCAGTAGCTGTATTAATCACACTAACAGTACTAGGAGTTGTTTCATTCAAATTATTTCCTACATACACTTTACTGCCATCTGGACTTATAGCTATAGCTAATGGATTACCACCTACAAAGACAGTATCAATTAATGCATTCGTTGCAGTATTAATTACATCTACCATTCCTTTTGGCGATGCACTTACTACATATATTTTGGTTCCATCCGGACTTACGGCCATAGTTCCTGCAGCAGCATTGGGTAATGTTAATGTACGTGTAACTGTATTTGTAGCTTTGCTAATTACACTAATTGTACTACTGGAAGCATTTACTATATATACTGTTTTAGTACTTGTACATACCGCTTCGCCATATGGCAGGCGACCAACAGGTATGGTAGCAACCACTGAATCAGTTACCGTATTGACTATGCTGACTGTATTATCATAAGCATTTGGAATGTAAGCATATGCAATAGTACTATCAGTTATATTACCAGCGCCAGATGTGCTATCATGAACTGTAATTGAACCGACAATATTAGTATTCGCACAATTACTTCCTGTTATTGAAAGCCTATACATAAAAGGACTTCCTACAGAGGAAGTCGGTGTTCCAGATATCGTAAAGGTTCCATGCGAAAAAGTGCCAGTCACCCCGGTTGGCAATGAACCTAAAATACTTACACTAATTGTATCAGTAGCAGTTGTATCAAATGTAGCTGTGCCTGAAACTATATATGTAATGGGAATTATTGGAGAATTTAAAACGACTGTTTGTGAATCTGTATGAGCGGGCGAACTTAATTCAACTTGAATGCAAGTAGAAGTAGGTACAATAATATTCGATCTTTTGCAAGAAGAAATAATTACAGCTATTATTATAAAAATAGTAGGGTAGAGGGGAAAAGATTTTTTCATAATAACGTAGCTTTATCTCATACAAGTTAAGGTTAATATAAAGGCTATCAAAAAAAATATTTTCTCAAAATCCTCAATAACAAAGTTCGACCTTGGAAGGTTTAACCATGTTATTTACATAACGTAAGTAACATATAGTATAACGTCATTTTTACGAAGTGTTCTGACGTAAACTACTTAATAATAAGTTTACGTGATTACATATGCTACGTAAAGAGGAATTATTTGTTCGGATTTTGTTTGTTATAATTTCTCATTCATAAGATGATTGTAAATGACCAATGCGGTGAGAGCTATAGTTATATCTTTTAGACTTTCATGTCGATACATAATATAATAGCTTAGTTAATTAAGATGATTTTGTTTATGTTCAAACAAAGAAATAAAAAAGGTTTCAACAATTAAGTGAAACCCTTACTGGCGGATAGTGGAGAATACCGGATTCGAACCGGTGACTTCTTGCATGCCATGCAAGCACTCTAGCCAACTGAGCTAATTCCCCAAGCGGACTGCAAATATAAAAGGTATAAATAATAACCCCGAAATAAATTCGGGGTTACATAAAGTAATGTTCAATTGTAATTTATCCTTCCCAAACTTCGCCTTTCTCCTCTAACCATAATTTCACTAAGTCTGTTGTGATCGATTTTGGTCTTTCTAATGGTAAGCCTAAAGCTCTGTCCCAGCAAAGGCTTGCTAATACGCCCAATGCTCTTGATACACCGAATAGAACAGTATAAAATTCATATTCTACCATGCCGTAATGAACTAATAATGCACCACTATGTGCATCAACATTTGGCCATGGATTTTTTATTTTTCCTAATGATTGTAAAATTGGCGGTACTGTTTCATAAATATTCCAAACCGTATTTACTAAAGGGTCGTTCGGTAAATGTTTTTTGCCAAATTCCATTTGTGCGGTAAAGCGAGGATCAGTTTTACGCAATACAGCATGTCCATAACCTGGAACTACTTTTCCTTCGCTTAAAGTTTTCTTTACGTATTCTTCTATCTGAGCGCTGGTAGGTGTTTCTACGCCCAATTGCTCTCTCATTTCAAATATCCATTTGATCACTTCCTGGTTAGCTAGGCCATGTAAAGGTCCTGCTAAACCATTCATGCCTGCGGCAAAAGATAAATAAGGATCGCTCAATGCAGAACCAACTAAATGTGTTGTATGTGCAGATACGTTTCCACCTTCATGATCAGCATGAATAGTCATGTACAAACGCATTAATTCTTTAAAGCCTTCATCTTCAAACCCCATCATGTGGGCAAAGTTTCCTGCCCAATCTAGCAAACCATTTGGCTGAATATGTTCGCCACCTTTGTACTTACGGCGATAGATATATGCAGCAACCCTTGGTAAGCGTGCGATCAGGTCCATTGAATCATCAAACGTCGCATCCCAATATTCTTTTTTGTTCATGCCCGCTGCATAACGTTTTGCAAAAGTACTTTCCGTTTGTAAAGCCATGATAGCAATTACAAACTGCGTCATCGGGTGACTATTGATAGGCGTTGCATCTATTGTATCAAATACATGTTTAGGAACATGGCTGCGGCGCTGCCATACTGAAGTTAGTTCGTGCACTTCGTCATCATCAGGCAACTCGCCCAATAACATTAAATGAAATAAAGCTTCAGGAAGCGGCTCTGTTCCACCTTTTGCTTTTGGTAATTTTTGTTGTAATTCAGGAATAGTAAAACCACGAAAACGAATACCTTCTTGCGCATCTAACAAAGACGTTTCAGTCACCAAACCGGTGATACCGCGCATACCCTGATATACCTGAGCTAATGTTACTTCGCCAATTTTTTTTGTTCCATGATCCTTGATTAATGTCTTAATTTCCGCGCCGACTGCATCAGATTTCGCCTTGAAACTATCCTTCATTTCCACCATAAAAAGTTGATTTTTTGTATTAGTTAGTTAGATTGCCCAAAAGATACATGAAATTACGATTCAACACATTGTTAAACAAAAGTTTTGCATTAAAATTCTACTATTTCCAAATAGAAAATGATAAATGGCAAATATTGAGTAATTGTGCAATATATTAGTTTTGCCGGGAAGACGTGAAGTCGTTTTTAAATTATTGAATACAATATCGCCGTATGCCATTTTTAATGATAGGGACATTGAAGTTTATAATAAAACCGACGTGCAACCCTGTTAGTTTTAGATGGCTTATTAATTGAGCTTGCCATAAGGGATTAATATTTTCTACTGCTTTTAATTCACAAATTATCTTGTTATCAACCAGCACATCTAATTGCAATCCTTCGTCAAAGTCAATGCCATCATATCTTATAGGCAATTTAACTTGTCGTTTGAAAGGAATATCTTTTTTATCCAACTCGTGGCATAAGCAGGCTTCATAAATTTTTTCTAATAAACCTGGCCCAAGCTGACTGTGCACTTTATAAGCAGCATTCATAATTTCTTTGCAAAGAAACTCTTCCGTTTCATTTAGGGTATACATGGATTAAATATTTAGGGTCAAAAAACGACTTCCCGACTTCCCGACTTCCCGACTTCCCGACTTCCCGACTTTCCGGCAAAAAAGAAGTCATTTAAAGTTAGGCCTATGACTTGAATTAACATCATAAAACCATCTTATCTTGCAGGCCAATGACAAAAAATATCTACGCTTTATTGAAAAAGGATCTGTTGCTTGAACTAAGGCAGCAACATACTTTTTATGGCATACTGTTATATGTTGCGTCTACTATTTTTGTCTTGTACTTATCGATCAGCAAACCTGAAGCGGATGTTTGGAACGGTCTCTTCTGGATCATTCAATTATTTGTTTGTGTGAATGCGGTGGCCAAAAGTTTTTTGCAGGAAGGCCGCGGCAGGATGCTTTATTTCTATTCGATCGTATCGCCGGTTAATTTCATCATTGCTAAATTGATCTACAATATCATTTTAATGTTATTGATGAGTTTGTTGAGTTTACTATTATTCACTATTTTATTAAAGGATCCGGTTGATAATATGGTGCAGTTCATTGGTATTGTTTGTCTGGGTGGTATCAGTCTAAGTTTAGTATTTACATTGATGGCGGCTATTGCCGCAAAAGCACAGCAGAATGCAGCACTGATGGCTATTTTGGGCTTTCCGTTGATCATTCCACAGTTATTGTTATTGATAAGATTATCTAAAACCGCATTCGGAGAGATATTCAGGCAAGGGGCTGTAATGCAGATCGCTTTATTATTAACCGGATTGGA